>VHDM01000130.1 GCA_016876055.1 Verrucomicrobiota bacterium | reverse complement strand
TCCAGAAAGTCAGCGCCGCCGCCGCCCAGAAGAACACGCTGAGCGGGTCGATGGTCATCAGGATGCTGCCCACCGCAAACAGCGGCATCCCCGAGGCCGCCACCACCGCCACCAAACCCACCCGGTCATGGTAAAAAGTTCGCCCCAACAAAAAGATCAGCCAGCCCGTCCCCGCCGCCAGCAGCACCGCCGGGAGTCGTATCACCCAGACCGCATCCCCCAATAGCGTGGTGAACAACCCGATCACGGTGGCCGCCCCCGGTCCTTTGCCATAGTGGCTCCAATCCAAAAACCTGCCGCACTCCCAGTAATGCGCCTCATCCCCCACCAAATCCAGGCGCGGGGCAAACCAAAGGCGGAAAATGGTCACCACGCCAATCCAGATCAATGCCCAGCGGGCTTCTCGGCTTTCCAGCATCCGGCTCACAATCTCAACCTAGGCGAAAAGCCCCGGCTCCCGCAAAACATGGTTGGTTTGACCCCGCCCTTCATCGGAGGTTGAGTGGAGTCATGAGTTTAGCCGCCCAAGTCGACGAGCAGATCAAGCAGGCCATGAAGGCCAAGGAAGCCGAACGCCTCAGCGTCCTCCGCATGCTCAAGTCCGCCATCAAGTATGCCGTCATCGAGAAATATGGTGCGGATGGCACAGCCAAGGACGAGGACGTCATCGCCGCGGTCCGCAAGGAGATCAAGAAGCGTCACGACTCCATCGAGGCTTTCACCAAGGGCGGCCGCGCGGACCAAGCCGCCAAGGAACAGGCCGAGGTAAAAATTCTCGAATCCTATCTTCCCCAAGCCATGCCGGAGGCCGAACTCGAGGCGCTGGTAAAAAGCGTGATTGCCGAGCTCAAGGCCACCGACAAAAAGGCCATGGGCGCCGTTATGAAAGCCTGCCAAGCCAAGGCCGCCGGCCGTGCCGACAATCGCGCGCTCAGCGCCCTCGTTGGGAAACTTCTCCCTTAATTTTCGGGCGGGCCCTGGGGCCTACCCTGCCCAGGCTGCGGTAAGGATTTGGCCTCCTCGGCATCGATGAATCCGTCCCCATTGGCGTCATGCCGGGAAAAATTTTTCTGCATGGGCGGAGGTGCCTCCACTTGGGAAATTTTGCCATCCCCATTTTGGTCAAACCTCTGGATGACATCACCCCTTCCCGTTCTGGCATTCTGCCCGCCTTTCCCCGCGCCCGGATTTTGCCTCTCCCCTTGCGGTCCTCCCCCGGGAGGACCCCGACGAAAACTCGCATCAGGTGTTCCCTTAAGCATTCTCGGGAAAAAGGGAAATTCAGAGGTCGCTACATAATGGTAGGTCCCCTGCGGATATTCCGGCGTGACGCCCGTGCGCCCATTCGCCTCGTCGAGGTCCCCAAGGCCGTTCACATATTCATAATCCGCCGTGTAGGTGCCATCGTAGGCCCCGCCCGGACCGGCGGTCCCACCCGGTCGGTTGCCGCTCTTCAGCCGATAGCTCGAACGGTTCCCGGAACTCTCGGCATAGATCGGAAACCCGTCGGCCGCGTAGCCAATCAAGGCGGGATCCTTTTCTCCCAGCTTGGCCAGAAGGCCCGTGGGAACTCCGTGATAGTGGTAGGCCCCGCTCGGTTGCACATGGGCCTGATTCTGATCCAGCCCCAAGCTTTTCCCCCCTCCGATCGCCTCGATATGCCAGCCTGAATTCCGGTCGTTCTTCCAATACTCCGCCGTACCCGGATCAAAGGG
The DNA here is from genome assembly GCA_016876055.1 of Verrucomicrobiota bacterium. GTDB lineage: Bacteria > Verrucomicrobiota > Verrucomicrobiia > Methylacidiphilales > Verrucolacustridaceae > Verrucolacustris. Next base: position 1,125 of record VHDM01000130.1, on the reverse strand, counting down.
CACGCCATTGAGTGCCACACCGATCGCCTGCTGTTTGATCGGCGTAAAAGCCGCATTCGTTTGGGGATGCAAAGGGACACGGAATTGATACCTCTGGGCAGAGATGGCGTTCGGACACCCCGGCCCGGGAAACCGCCCGGTTGCATGATTGGGGATCCCGTTGGCCCGGATGACCCGAAAAGACCCCTCCTCCGTCATCGAAACCTTGGACTCAGGTAGTCCGCCCGCCGCGGTCTCCAGATCCCCTTCTCCATGGCCCGGATGGGCTCTGGCCCAAGACAGAGCCAGAACCAGAAACCAACCGCCGGCCAAGTGACGTCCCATAAAGGATGTGACCATGATTTTTAAAAAAAGCTGCGGTCGAAGTTAATTTATGTTCTGCACCGGAAGGTGGACTTCCGATCTTTTGAAGGGGGCAAGGGTAAAGGGCCCATGCCAGTACACCGCATAAGGCTCCCCAACTACCCGCCACTTTTTCTGGGTTTTTATCCAAGCGCGCAGCCTGGCCAGATTTTCCTCATAGCTTTCCTGGGTGTAGCCGCCGCGAATTCCGACGGAGGCCACCATCCGTGTGGGTAGGCCCTGCCGGGTTACGCCAACGGGCAACTGAAGATCCTTCCGCTTGGCCGAGGCCTGATCCAGATAAAACACCATCGTCCCGGGCATCATCTTGGCCTCGACGGGAACGGTCATCGGGACCTTGTTTTGATTGATGGTTTTGAAAAGGCGCAGGAAGAGGCCGTTGTTTTCGTCGAAATACCCGCCGCGGCTCGTGGTTCGCAGCACCGAGCCGGCCGGCAGCTTTTTGATTTCACAAAACCCCGCCGCCGTCATCGGGTAAGCCGCTTCGTAAGCGGAAGCGGTCCAGGGCAGCGTGAACGCGGCCGCGAGAAGAAGAATCATTTTCATGCAGGTTGGCCCGGCTCGAGTATCCTTCCGCTGATCGGCCATGGCAAAGGCCCTTCCAGGGGGCGGTGAGCTTCCAAAAGCCCGCCTGCCTCCTCCTTGCCCCGCGCATAGCTCAGGCGAAGCATCTCGATCTTCGCATCCATGTTGTCGATGTGATGGAGCAGGAAAGCTTCCGGCGTCTTCGGTGCCACCGGCGACCCAAACTCCTTGGTGCCG
>VHDM01000129.1 GCA_016876055.1 Verrucomicrobiota bacterium | reverse complement strand
GTAAAGGCGGGTTGTCAGACGATTTTGGACAAGATCAAGGGGTCGTAAGCCCGCCTTAATTGACTTGGAATTGGGCCATAAACGCCTAATTAAGTGGTGTGCGCACCATCTGCTCATTTTATAAATCATTTTTCATCAGCGCTTTGTGCATCGCCTGGTGGGGTTCTGCCCAAGCTCAGGAGCAGCCGATGTCGGATCCGATCGAACCGGAAGCGTTCCAAGACCCGTTGGCTCCGACTTTGAGTCCTGGGCGAGGGGCGCTGGCGCCGCGCCGGGCGACGGATTCGACGGAGACGTGGGGGATCCAGACGGCGCTGGATTACGGTTACGTGGGATCGGCGAGCCTGACGAAGGGTTTAGGCACGGCAACGGAGCAGGCCGCGGAAATCTCGGTGATTGCGGACCGGCGGATCCAGGACGATCTGGTGTTTTTGATCGGGGGCAACTGGCAGACGTTTTCGTGGGGGTACAACGGCTCCAATATCCCGCTGCCGAACAATCTGCAGGCGCTGAACATGATTTTGGGCTTCGACATGGCGCTCGACGAGGGGAGCGAGTGGAACATGCGGATCCAGATTGATCCGGGGGTGTATGGGACGTGGCAGAGCCTGGGCTGGCACCAGGTGAATATTCCCGGGGTGGCAGCGTTTTCGAACATCGTGAACGAGGATTTCCAGTGGTTCATCGCCTTGCGGGTGGACATGTTCCAGTTTTTCCCGGTGATCCCGGTGCCGGGCATTCGGTGGCAGTTTGCGAAGGACTGGGTGCTGAACGGGACGGCGCCCAAGCCGGCGATCCAGTGGATGGCGAGGGAGGATCTGACGGTCTTTGTGGGCGGGGATATTCTTAACGTGAACGGCCGTTTGCCAGACAGCGATCCGAACACCTTGGGGGGACGGAGCCTGGCGGGGACTTTGGTGAACTATTTTGAGGGTCGCGTGGGAGCAGGGATCGAATATCAGGTGACGCCGGAGCTGGCGTTGCAGGTGGAGGGGGGGGCGGTGGTGTGGCGGACGTACGACTTTTTCCGGATCAATGACAACGTGAGTAGCACGATGGCGCCGTACGTGCAGGCGGCGATCCGCGGGCAGTTCTAAGCCGGTGCGCTGGCCCGAGCGGGCGGCAAACGCATTTCCCCTTTGGATTGTCCTGGCGGCGGGGCTGGCCTGGGTCCGGCCGGACTGGTTTGGATGGTTTCGCGGAGGCTGGGTGGTGGGCGCCCTGGGGATGGCAATGTTGGGGATGGGTTTGACGCTGACCTGGGAGGATCTGTTCCGGGCGGTGCGGATGCCTGGGCAAGTGGTGCTGGGGTTTGTCCTGCAGTACACGGTCATGCCTTTTCTGGGTTGGATGGCGGCGCGGTGGTTGGAGCTGCCGCCGGCCTTGGCGGCGGGGGTCATCCTGGTGGCGTGTTGTCCCGGGGGGACGGCTTCCAACGTGGTGAGTTACCTGGCGAGGGCGGATGTGCCGTTATCCGTGCTGATGACGGCGGCTTCGACCTTGGCGGCGGCGGTGATGACGCCGTGGCTGACCGCTTGGTTGGCGGGTCAATATGTGGAAGTGGATCGTTGGGGCTTGGCGGCTTCGACTTTGCAGGTGGTGGTGGGACCCGTCTTGGCAGGGGTTTTTTTACGGGCCAAGGCAGGCCGGTCGATCGATTCGCTTTTGGCCTGGTCTCCGCTGGTCGCCGTGGTGGCGATTTCGTTGATTGTGGCGGGGGTGCTTGCCCAGAACGCGACGGTTTTGCGGGAAGCCGGCGGGCGTTTGCTGGGGGCCTTAATCGCGCTGCACTGGGGTGGATTTGCGATAGGCTGGGGTTTGAGCCGGTTGCTCGGGCAGAAGTCCGCCGTGGCTCGGACGATTTCGATCGAAGTGGGCATGCAAAACTCGGGATTGGGAGTGGTGTTGGCGCAAAGGCATTTTCCGGATCCGCTGAGCGCGCTACCGGGAGCCATCAGCACCGTGGTGCACTGCCTGAGCGGAAGTGTGCTGGCGTGCGGTTGGCGCTGGCGAAGCGGTTGTCAGGACTCCCGGCGGGCGTAAAATCCAAAGCATGAAGCGCTGGCTCCCTTGGGTGGCGGGGTTGATGGCCGGGACGGTCTGGGCGGAGGATTTGGACGGGGCGATGGCCGCGGCGATCAGCGCCGATAAGGGGGCACGGCGCAACATCACGCTGGGGGCGATGTTTCAAGAAGAGTTTCGCCAGCAGGAGGGGGTGAAGGAGTTGAAGGGCGGACTTCTCTACAAAGTAGCGGTGAGTGGGTCCGGCAAGACGCCGAAATTGAGTGACCGGGTCAAAGTGCGTTATGAGGGTCGGCATGTGGACGGGCGGGTTTTTGACAAATCCAAGGGGGAGGAGCCGCAGGAGTTTCGGGTAGATCGGACGGTGAGCGGATGGCAAGAGGTGCTGCCGCTGATGCGGGAGGGGGACAAGTGGGAGGTGGTAGTGCCCTCGCACCTGGCTTACGGGGCCAAGGGCAGTCCCTTTGGAAACATCGGGCCGAATGAGACGCTCGTTTTTACGATCGAACTGATGGATGTGATGGATCCTGGGGAGAAGAGCGCGACGCCGGTCGCACCCTGATCAAAGGATCAGCATGGCATCGCCAAAGCTGTAGAAACGGTATTTTTCACGGATGGCGTGTTCGTAGGCGCGCAGGGCGAGCTCCGGCCCTGCGAAAGCGGCAACGAGGAGGAGCAAGGTGGAGTGAGGGAGGTGAAAATTGGTGAGAAGGCCTCGCACTCTTTTGAAGTCGTAAGGTGGGTAAATAAACGCTTGGGTGCTGCCAGCATGGGGTTGGAGGTGGGGAGCAGATTCCAAGACGCGGGCGGAGGTGGTGCC
>VHDM01000128.1 GCA_016876055.1 Verrucomicrobiota bacterium | reverse complement strand
GGATCCAGCCGGCTGAGCGCCGCGCACACCCCCACGCCCACCACCAGCCAGAGCCCCTGCCTTTGGAGGAAGAAAAGGGGTTGGCCCCGGTTTTCGGGGGAGAACGCGCCCACGCTGGCGAGCATGACCAGGCCGAGCCCGGCCAGGGCCACCACGCAGGCGATCAGGGTGTACGCGGCGTTGCGTCCCATCGTCAGTTCGACGAATTCTTGGGAAGCATCGCCATGTCCTGCGCCGCAGCCGGGGCCGACGGAGCCGCGGTCGGGGCTTCCGCCTTCGCGGAGGCCTCGCCGGGGACCTGGAGCTTCTGCCCGATCTTCAACTTCTTGGGGTCGCTGATCGAGTTGAGCTTGGCCAGGGTCTCGGCTTTGGTGCCGAACTTCTTGGCGATCTTCGCGAGGGTGTCCCCTGCCGCCACCGTGTAGGTGCCGGCCGGGTGGGAGGCCTGCTGGGCCGCCGCCGCCACCACCGCCTGGGCCGGAGCCGCCATGGGTTTGGCTTCCATGCCCGCACCGGCCGCTTCGGGGATCTTTAGCTTTTGGCCGATGCGGATCATCGTGCCGTCGATCCCGTTGGCCTTCGCCAGGGCCGCGGCGGTGACGCCGTTGGCCTTCGCGATTTTACCGAGGGTGTCGCCCTTCACGACGACGTGCATCCGTTCCGCCGCGGGAGCCGGAGCCGTTTCGACCACGGGGGCCACGGGGGCCGCCGCGACCGGGGCGGCAGCCTCGGCCGGAGCCGTGGCTTGCCACACTTTGTCTTCGGGGCTGGGCATACTGCTGGCGACCTCGGGGGCCGGGGCCGCTTCGGGGGCCTTGGCCACCTCAGCCGCAGGCATCGGATCCATCGAGGTGATCCCGGTGTCCGGATTGCCGCGGAGCAGGTGGTAGGCGCTGATGCCGACGATCACGACGACATGCAGCCCGAGCACCACCAGGAAGATGGTCGAGAGGCGGTTCAGGCCTCCCTTCTTCGCCGGGGCGTCGGACGCGGCTTCGTCGAGCAGCGTCGTGCTTTGTTTTCTCGCTGAGTATTCGAGCAGTTCATCGCTCATGGTGTTGTTTTTCCTCCTGAGGCAGCGCTTTGACGCACTGCCGGTATGTCTCCCCTCTTTCCTCGAAATTCTTGAACTGGTCATAACTGGAACATCCCGGGCTGAGCAGGACGGTCTCCCCTGGGCTGGCCAGCGCCGCCGCCCGCTTCACCGCCTCCTCGAGCATGCCCACCCGGCGGCAAGGCACCCCCTCCCGCCAGGCCTTCTCGATTTTTTCCGCCGTCTCGCCAATCAACAGCGCGGCGCGCACGCGGCCGCGCAGGTGCGCCAGGCTGGGGCCAAAATCGAAACCCTTGTCCTTTCCGCCGGCGATCAGGATGACCGGGCCGGGCACCCCAAGCACCGCCCGCTCCATGGCATCCAAATTCGTGGCCTTGGAGTCGTTGATCCAGGTGACGCCACCCCTCACCGCCACCACTTCGCAGCGGTGCGGAAGCGGACGATAGGAAGCGAAGGCTTGCTTGACGGCCTCCCGTGAAATCTTTTCCGCATCGGCCACCGCCAGCGTGGCGAGCAGGTTTTCGGCGTTGTGCGGTCCGGGCAGCTTCGTCTCTTCCTGCCGGATCACCCGGTCGGTGCCGGCACAAAGCCAGCCGTCGCGGAGTACGTAGTCAGCGGAAGCGTCGGTGGCGGAAAAGGTCACGGTCCGGGCCGCCAGCTTGGGTAGGGCCAAGCCCTTCTGGACCACGGCCACGTCTTCGGAAGTCTGGTTCTCAAACATCCGGTTTTTCGCCGCACCGTACTCCTTCATATCGGCGTACCGGTCAAGATGATCGGCCGTAAGGTTGAGGTAGACGGCCACCCGAGGCCGGAAGGTTACAATCGTTTCCAGTTGGAAGGAGCTGACCTCGGCGACGGCGTAGTCCAATCCGCCGCTTACCGGGGCCACCTCGCAGAGGGGCTGACCCAGGTTGCCACAGGCCACGGCTTTTTTACCGGCGGCCTGAAAGACGGCGGCGAGCAGCTCGGCCGTGGTGCTTTTTCCGTTCGTGCCAGTGACGGCGACGATCGGGCAAAGGCAGGCGCGGGCGCCGAGTTCCAGTTCCCCAAACATCGGAACTTTCGCCGAACGGAGTTGGACAACGACGGGCCGGCGGGGATCGATCCCGGGGCTAAGGATGGCGTGGTCGAAGCGGGTCGCCGGCAATGTCTCGGCTCCGAAGACGGAGCGAACGCCCCGGCCCTCCCAACGGCGGGCCAGTTCCTTCATGCCTCCACGCTTCGACTCATCAAACACGGTCACCTCCGCCTTTTGGGCCAGCAACCATTCCGCCGCGGCTTGGCCGCTGCGCCCCATTCCCAGCACCACCGTTTTTTTGCCGGTCCATGAAATCGTCTCCCCTTTCACCGCAACTTGAGCGAGGCCAGGCCCGCCAGGGCGAAAACCGCACTGAGGATCCAGAAGCGGACGACCACGGCCGTCTCGCTCCAGCCGCGCAACTCGAAATGGTGGTGGATCGGCGACATCGCGAAAATCCGCCGGCCCGTCAGCTTGAAGGAGGCCACCTGCAGGATCACGGAGACGGCCTCCATCACGAACACCCCGCCCACGATGGCGAGGAGCAGTTCCTGGTTGATGCAGATGGCCACCACCGCGACCGCCCCGCCCAGCGCGAGGGATCCGGTGTCGCCCATGAACACCTTGGCGGGATGGCAGTTGAACCAGAGAAAGCCGAGGGCTGATCCGAACAGGGCCGCGCAGAAAATCACGAGCTCCTCACCCCCGGGAACCTTCGGCAGGAAGAGATACGCGGCGAGGTTGGCGTGACTGGACAGGTAGGCGAAGAG
>VHDM01000127.1 GCA_016876055.1 Verrucomicrobiota bacterium | reverse complement strand
CCCCGCCTCTTCGGCAACACCAACACCCACCGCATCCCCAACGGCACGTACGAGCAGAACGGTTGCGGCAAATTTGCCGACCTTAACGAGGCCGCCCTCACTTCCCTGAAAACACTCGGCTTCGACGCTATCTGGGTCACCGGGGTCCTCCGCCAAGCCACCACGCGCGACTACTCCTCCCTCGGCCTGCCTCCGGATGATCCCGATCTGCTCAAGGGCATCGCCGGCAGCCCCTACGCCATCCGCGACTATTTTGATGTCTGCCCGGATTACGCCGTGGATCCCGCAAGGCGAATCGAGGAGTTCAAGGCCCTCCTCGCCCGCGCCAAGAAAAACGGCCTGAAAATCTTTATGGATTTCGTGCCCAACCACGTGGCCCGCAGCCACGCCTCGGTGATCCAGCCGGAACGCGATTTCGGCAAGAACGACGAGGGCACCAAGTTTTTCTCCGACGACGACTTTTTTTATCTCCAGCCGGGTTCCGGTGGCCCACCGCTCCGCTTGGCCACCTTCGATCCGAAAAAAAAGGAACCTCTGACCCCCACCACCAAAGTCATCTCGGAGGACCAGGAGAACCGATTCCCCGGACTGAAAGAGAAAATTGACGGCCTCTTCCCTCCCGAGGCCAAGCGCGCCCGCGTCACCGGGGACAACCAGAACACCTGGCGACCCAACCAAGACTGCTGGTACGAGACCATCAAGTTCAATTACGGTTACGACTTCACCCAGGGCGCCCAAGGCAAACGGAAACACCCCACCGTTCTCCAGCCGGACGCCCCCATCCCGAACCTTTGGAAAAAAATGGATGCGGTCATGGCCTACTGGCAAGAGATGGGCGTCGACGGATTCCGCTGCGATGTCGCCCACATTGTGCCCTCCGAGTTCTGGCACTGGGCGCTGGCCCGCGCCCGCGAGAGAAATCCTGAAACCTTTTTTTACGCCGAGTGCTACGAGGGGGATGTCCGGCTGGAAGTCCCCGACGCCAATCCGGAGCTCGCCGTCTTCAGGTCCAACCCCACCAGCCTGCTGGAGGCCGGTTTTGACGCCGTCTATGGCCACGATGCCTACAAGCGTCTCATGGAGATTTATCAGGACAAGGCTTGGGCCAACGATCTGGACTCCGCCGGGCGTGCTGGTTTCGTCGGCGACAACTCGGTCCGCTACGCCGAAAACCACGACGAAGTCCGCGTCGCCTCCCCCCAGGTCTCGCCCAAACACTGGGGCGGCTTCGGCCCCCTCGTGGGGCGCCCGATCAGCGGCATCCTCTTCGGTATGTCGCGCGGACCCGTGATGGTCTACTACGGCCAGGAAGTGGGCGAGCCTGCGGATGTGGGCGCGGCCGGCTTCGAACTGGATAAGGGCCGGACCACCTTCTTCGACTACTGGTCCGTGCCTACCCTCATTCAATGGATAAACAACGGAAAGTACGACGGCGGCGGACTCCCTGAACTGAACCGCGACCTGCGAGCCTTCTACGGCCGCCTTCTCAACAGCCTCACGCATCCCGCCCTAGCCCAAGGCAACTTTATCCCCCTGAATCCGGCCAACCGGACAAATGCCACCTACCATGTGGCCGACGGCAAAAAGGAAAATGGCCGGTGGCTGTATTCCTTCCTGCGCTACGACCCCGTTTCCAAACGTTCCCTGCTGGTGGCCGCCAACCTCCATCCCAAGAGCGCCGCGCCGGGGGTTCAAGTGAAATTCTCCGACGAGGCCACCCGTGTCTTGGCCTTGGCTCCGGATACCACCCTGGCCGGTGCCGACCTGCTCGCTGCCAAATCCTCCACGATCAAAGCTTCCGCCAAGGACCTCACCGCCACCGGCTTCGCGCTCCCGGAACTCCCTCCCCTCTCCATCGCCTACTTTGATCTTAGCACCAAGTAATCCGAGATCCGCATTTTCCGCTTTCTGAACTTCGCCTTTCGCTTTTTTTTAAGCCGCCTCCTCCATCAGTTTCGGCACGGATCTCCCGCTCAGCTTTCTCCACCAGACCCGGGCACAGGCTCCCAGAACCAAGACCACCAGAACCAAAAAGAACGCGGTTACGCCGGCGTTGACGGCTTGCGCCGTAGCCAGCTTGGCTTGACCCAGCTCCGCCGCCCGTTGCATTCCCGATAAAAATCCCAAGCGCGGATCCGGGCTAAAGATTTTCATCCACCCGGCGCTGAAGGTCACCGTCACCAACCAAGCCAGCGGCAGAAGAGTCACCCACGCCAGCCGCGCCCGGTCCATTTTGATTAAGACCGTGGTGGCTAAACCCAGCGCCATCACCGCCAAGAGCTGGTTGGCCACGCCGAAAATCGGCCAAAGACTGTTGATGCCTCCCTCCGGATCCACCACCCCCATGTACAGGAACCATCCCCACCCACCCACAAAGAGCACACTCCCCAGCACGTTGCCGACCGCAGACTGCACCTGACCCCAGGGGCGGTGCATCCATCCAAGGACTTCCTGTACCAAAAACCGCCCGATCCGCGTTCCGGCGTCGATCGTCGTCAGGATAAAGAGCGCCTCAAACATGATCGCGAAGTGGTACCAGAAGGCCATGCCCGCCTGGCCCAGGCCCCCCAAAGATCGCGCAAAGATCTGGGCCATTCCCACGGCGAAGGTGGGCGCGCCGCCCGTGCGCCCGATCATCGAATGCTCGCCCACGGAGCGCGCCAAATCCTCCATCTGCTTCTCCGTCACCGGAAAACCCATCTCCGTCACGCGCTGTACCACGGCCGCCGGCTCCCCGCGCAGGTTGATCGCAAAATACTCCCCTGGTGGCATGGCACAGGCCGCGATGAGTGCAAGCACCCCCACGCACATCTCGGTGATCATCGCCCCGTAGCCCACCAGCCGGATATCCGCCTCGCTCGCGAGCAGTTTGGGGGTGGTGCCCGAAGCCAC
>VHDM01000126.1 GCA_016876055.1 Verrucomicrobiota bacterium | reverse complement strand
AAGGCCAATGCGGTGCGCGGCTAGCGGCAGATACTTATTCACGTGGTGGCTAGAGCTTTTCGGTTTCACCGGCCTTGGGCTGCCAGCGCATGAAGTGCTTTTCAAAAAAACTGACGGCGCCATCAAGCACCAGTGCAAAGGCCGTCAACACCAGAATGCCGGCAAACACAGTGTTGATGTCAAAGGTGCCCTCGGCCTGCAAAATGAGATAACCCACTCCGGCAGCCGAACCCAGATATTCGCCCACCACCGCCCCTACAAAGGCAAGGCCCACGCTGGTGTGAAGGCTTGAAAACACCCAACTCATGGCGCTTGGCAGATAGACAAACCTCAAAAGTCCGCTTCGCTCGGCTCCGAGCATGCGCGCATTGGCCAGCAGGGTCGGGCTGACTTCGCGCACGCCCTGATAGACATTGAAAAACACGATAAAAAACACAAGGGTCACCCCGAGGGCCACCTTGGACCAGACGCCAAGGCCAAACCAGACGGCAAAGATCGGCGCAAGAATCACCCGGGGCATGGAATTCAGTGCCTTCACATAGGGATCCAGAATGGCCGCGGCCGTTGCGCTCAGCGCAAGCCACAATCCCATGGCAAGACCCGCGATGGTGCCAATCAGAAACGCCATGATGGTTTCAAAAAGCGTGATGCCCAGATGTTTATAGATCGAGCCTGAGACAAACCAGTCCACGAGCACCCCAAAGACCTTCACCGGCTGGCCAAAGAAAAACGCCGCCTGATGGGGGTTGGAAAAATAAAACGATGGAATCAGTCCCGGCTCGGTAAGCACGAACCAGACGCCAATCACGCCGCCAAAGACGGCAAGCTGTGCTAGGCGGAGCCGCATGCCGCTCATGCTGCCGCCTTCATCTGCTGGGCATAACCCTTTAACACTTCTTCGCGCAGGACCGACCAGATCTCGGCATGCAGACGCACAAACTGCGGATGGCTTCTGACCTCGGCCACATCGCGCGGGCGTGGAATATCTACCTTGAATTCCCCGATTGGCCGCGAACCCGGTCCTGCCGAGAGCACGAGTACCCGATCCGACATGGCAATGGCCTCATCGAGATCGTGAGTGATAAAGAGCACCGCCTTTTGTTTGGCCTGCCACAACGACAGCAGTTCGTTTTCCATGAGCTGTCGTGTCTGAATGTCGAGTGCCGAAAAGGGCTCGTCCATCAGAATAATGTCGGGGTCGAGAATCAGGGTCTGGGCCATGGCAGTGCGCTTTCGCATGCCGCCCGACAACTGATGAATGTAGCGATCGCCAAAACCGCCAAGGCCGACGCGCTTTAGCCATTCGCCGGCACGTTCGCGGGCTTCTTTCATGGGAACACCGCGAAATTCCAGGCCCGCGAGCACGTTTTGCTCGGCCGTTCGCCAGGGCATCAGGGCCTCGGCCTGAAACATATAGCCGGCCCGCCGGTTCACTCCCGAAAGCGGAGTATCGAAAATGCGGACATTGCCCGTGGAGGGCTCAAGCAGACCCCCGGCAACATTGAGCAGTGTCGATTTTCCACAGCCTGTTGGCCCCACCATGGAGACAAACTCGCCCGCCTCGATCCGAAACGAGACATCCAGAACTGCGGTGTAGCGCTGTTCGGGATTGTCACGCGAGGCAAAGGTGCAGGTGACCCCGGAGAACTCGACCGCGCAGGTCATGACGATTGGCCCCTACTGCTTGGGGGCCCGGCTCACAAACTCGTTGGTATAGGTGCGTTTCAGATCGATGGATTTCGTATCAAGCTTGGGGTCGTAGGCGGCAATCGCCTTGAGTGCCGTCTGCACCCCCGAGTCGGAAATCACCCCATCGGGCGAGATGGCCTCGCGGACATTGGTGAAGGTCTGCTTATAGAGCTCGGGGTCGCCAAGATGAAAACTTGCGGGAACGCTCTTTAACACTTCTTCGGGGCTTGCCTTAGCAATCCAGCGGTTGGCCTTCACGATGGCGTTGGTGAGTGCCTGGGTGGCCTTGGGGTATTTCTTGATGAATTCCTCGGGCGCATACAGACATCCCGCGGGCATATCGCCGCCGAAGAGTTTTCGGGTGGCCTCAATCTTCCGCGTGTCCACCACCACCCGGATGGAGTTGTCTTTTTCAAGCGCAGAGATCACCGGGTCAAGGTTAGAGATGGCATCGATCTGGCCGGCATTCATGGCTGAGACCGCCCCCGAACCTGCCCCGACCCCGATGATCGAGACATCAGAGCCCTTGAGTCCCGCGCCCTCCAGAACGAAGTTAACCACCATGTTGGTCGATGATCCCGGTGCCGTGACACCGATCTTCTTACCCTTCAGATCGGCAAGCGACTTGTAATTGGGCATGGTCTTAGTGGAGACGCCCAGCACAATCTGCGGGGCGCGGCCCTGCTGAACGAATGCCGTGAAATACTGCTTTTTGGATTGCAGATTGATGGTGTGCTCATAGGCACCGGAGACCACGTCTGCGGAGCCTCCCACCACAGCCTGCAGGGCCTTGGCGCCACCCGCAAAGTCAACGATCTCCACGCTGAGGCCCTGCTCCTTAAAGTAGCCCTTCTGTTCGGCGATGGTGAGGGGCAGGTAATAGAAGAGATTTTTTCCGCCAACAGCGATGGTGATTTTCTCTTTGTCTGTGGCGTGTGCAGTCGAAATCAGGCCGGCGGCAAACACGGCGGCAAGCACCGAGGCGGTCTTCGCAAGCACGAGGCGTCTTGTGGTCATGATGGAATCTCCATGGGATTTTCGCGGCCCCCGCCGGCAGCGGCAGGCCAAGGCCGAAAATTTCAGCCATGCACGAATGCTAATCCACAGCCTGTTGTGGCGGTGCTGATTGGCCACCCCGGCAGAGGCAAATTCGGGAAAACCCCGGAGTACCAAAGTAAGCTTTAAGCGTTGCTTAAAGTAAAAGTTCGTACCCGACCGTGGTACCAAA
>VHDM01000125.1 GCA_016876055.1 Verrucomicrobiota bacterium | reverse complement strand
GATACGACGCTTCGCGACGGCGAACAGTGCCCCGGTGCGGCCATGACCCCGCGCCAGAAACTGGAGGTCGCCCGCCAGTTGGCCCGCCTGGGGGTCGACATCATCGAGGCCGGCTTCCCCATCGCCAGTCAGGGGGACTTTGAATCCGTCCGGGAAATTGCCCGGACCGTTCGCGGTCCGGTGATCTGCGGCCTTGCCCGGTGCGTCCCGGCCGACATTGACGCGGCCGGTGCCGCCATCAAGCCGGCCGGCAAACAGGGGCGGGTCCATGTCTTCCTCGGCACCAGCAAAATTCACCGCGAGTTCAAGCTGGGCAAGGCCCGGGAGGAAATCCTGCGCCTCGCCGCCGAGGGCGTCCGCCGCGCCCGCAAGTTCACCGCCAATGTGGAGTTTTCCCCCGAGGATGCTTCCCGCACGGAGATCGATTTCCTGGTCGAGGTGGTCGAGGCCGCTCTGGAAGCCGGCGCCACCACCATCAACCTTCCCGACACCACCGGCTACGCCACGCCTGAGGAGTACGGCCGGATGTTCCAAGAAGTCATCTCCCGGGCCCGGGGTGCCGAGAACACTATTTTCAGCACCCACTGCCACAACGACCTCGGCTTGGCGGTGGCCAACTCCTTGGCCGGCGTCGCTGCGGGTGCCCGTCAGGTTGAGTGCACCCTCAACGGCATCGGTGAACGCGCCGGCAATGCCGCCTTGGAGGAGATCGTCATGGCTTTACGCACTCGCCACGATTCCCTGGGCGGACTCACCACCGGGATTCACACCAAGGAAATCGTCCGCACGTCCCGGCTCGTCTCCGCCGCCTGCAGCTTCCCGGTTCCCCGCAACAAGGCGATTGTCGGACTGAACGCCTTCGCGCACAGCTCCGGCATCCACCAGGACGGCATCCTCAAAAAACGGGAAACCTACGAAATCATGGATCCGGAGGAGGTCGGCTGGGGCAAGACCGAGCTACCTTTGACCAAACACAGCGGTCGCGCCGCCGTGGCGTCGCGCCTCAAGCATCTCGGCTACTCCCTAAAGCCTGCCGAGCTGCAGGCCGTCTTTACGCGCTTCAAGGAAATCGGGGACCGGAAAAAGTTTGTCTATGACGATGACCTCGTTTCTTTGGTCGGCGCCCAAATCCAGGTGGCCCGCGAAACGTATTCGCTGGAAAAACTTTCCGTGGCCTGCGGGATCGGGGAAAAACCTGTGGCCAGGGTGACCCTGCGGCATGGCCGTAAAAGCCTTGCCGCCACCGGCTCCGGCGACGGCGGTGTGGACGCTGTGTTGAAGACCATCGACCGGATCACCGGCCTGAAGGGACACCTCGTCGATTACCAGGTGCGGGCCGTCACGGAGGGAAAAGACGCCGTGGGCGAAGTCAGCCTCAGCGTGCGCTTTGAGGCCAAAGCTGAGCCGTCCGCGGGCCGGGCGGCCGCTACCGATGTGATTGAATCCAGTGCCCGCGCCTACTTGGCCGCGGCGAATCGTTGGTTCGCCGAAGGCGGCCGGGCTTCCCGGAGGAAGTCCCGGCGCGCCTTGGCGCACCCTTGAGCGTTTAGTCGAAGCTGGGGTTGCGCGGGCCCCGCTCAAAATCGAAGTCACCCGCGGAACGTTCCACGCGCGCGCTTTCCTCAATCTCGGCCCGGGGGCCGCCGCGGTCGTCGCGGCGAGGGCCACGCTCCGGCCGTTCCCCCATCGATTTCGCGCCGTTCACAATCATCAGTCGGCCCATAAACTCCGCATCATGCAGCTTTTTGGCCGCCTCCTGCGCGCCTTCCAGGGTCTGCATCTCGACAAAGCCAAAGCCCTTCGAGTTGGAACCCTTGTCGCGCACGATCTCCACGTTTTTCACCCCGGCCACCTTGCCGAAAAAGTCGAACAGGTCGCTTTCGGAGGCGTCGTAGGAGAGATTCCCGACGTACAGCCGCGGGGTCAGCACCTCCTGGGGAGGTGAGATCCGCGGGCCGCGGGGCGTGCGGGTTTGCCCTTCCGCGCGGTTCGGGCGGTATTCACCCCGGCTGTGGTCGCGGCGGGAAGATCCGCCGTTCAGGCCGAACAGCTTTTTCAACCAGCCCCAGAAGCCGCCGCTTTTCGGCTGGCCTCCGCGGGATTCGTGGCGGAATCCGCCACGTCCCCCGTGGCGGTGGTGACGCCGGCGCCGGCGTTCATGCGGACCGCCGCTGGAGCGGCGTCCTTGGTATCCATCATAGCTCATATGGGTTGATGTCGGCGGGAAGACTGGGCCCCGTGGAACCGGCCGGAACGAACTGCGTCCGGCTTGGGCAGGTGGAGCGGTGTCGTGAAACCGCCCGTGGGTCCTACCCCGTGAGTCTCTATGGCTCTCGATTTAGTCTGCGGGATGAGGGCATCAGTGCGAAGGTCCGAGTCGATCGTTGCGATCAGGAAAATCGGATCCGCGTACCCTTCAGGAAACCTCCCGCCGTACTCCTTTCAATTATGATTAATATGCCCGATATCGGGGGATTTTCAAGAAAACTTAAATGGCTAAGCAAGAGTCGCTTAGGCGTGAGAACTCTTCGCCTCGATCATTGGGGTCGGGGCGACATTTCCCCCGCTCAGGTAAAAGCCGGCGGCCGCCTGCTGGGGTAGCATCATCATCGCGAGAGCCTCTTTCCAGGTTCCATCCACCCAATAAGGGTTGCCCAGGAAGTCCCCGGTCTGCCCAAACTCCCCAAAAAACCATGTGTAGTTGTCCAAGCCCTCTGCAAAGCCCCCGGTTTGGGCCACCACCAGGGTCTGCCGGCCGTCATCGGCAAGCTCCGTTTGACATATTAATTCCCCGCCATCCTGCAGGGTCCACCGCACGTCCCAAAACGTGCTTTCGCCTTCCTTCCAGGTGGAGCCGTAAGCCTTGACCGTTTGGGTAAGCGCGCCGGCGAAACGGTTCCAATCCTCCAACGCCCACTCTCCGGGTTGGAGGATCTGCTGGACTCGCTGAAGGCGGGTCCGCCATTCATGCGCGATGCGGCGTA
>VHDM01000124.1 GCA_016876055.1 Verrucomicrobiota bacterium | reverse complement strand
GACATCCTAGGGTGGTAGACGAAAAAACCTGCGCGACCAAACCCTAGGCGGGATCCGCAGCCTCCCCCCGCGGCGCCCACTCCTCCCGGCGCGGCCTCTTTTCGCGGAATTGCTCCAGCTTTTCCTGCAACATTTTCTTTTCCTCAACACTCGGCCTCTTGCTCAACGCCAGCATCACCGTCTCCTGGGCTTTCCGAAAGTCCCCCATCTCCGCGTAACCCGCCGCCAGAATCCCGTACGTCTGGATCAACGGCTCGTCCTGCAGCGCCCGCTTCGCCAGGCTCACCGCCCCTGCCCCGTCCCGGTACTCAAGGTAAGGACAGGTGGCCTTGGCCCACGCCAACATCACCCGGTCCGTGGCCGTTTCCGGAATCAGCCGGGTCGCCCGCCGCAGATCCGCCTTCGCCCCCGCCGGATCCCCCGTCTTCGCCAGGCAATGAGCCCGCCGTACCAGCACCCAGGCCGTGTCCGGGGCTTGGTCCAGCACCGCCGTATACCGGTCCATCGCCTCCAAAAATTTCCCCTCTTTCTCCAGTTCCAGACCCTCCAGTGCCGGCCCAAACTTGCTTTGTCGCCGGAACATCTCGATGGCTTCCTTAAACCGGGTTTTTTCCTCTGCTTCCTGGACTTCCCGCAGACGCGCCGTCAGTAGTTCCTGGGCCCGCATGTACTGGTCCGACTCCGCCAAACAGGCCGCCTGCAGCAGGATGTTGTCGGAATTTCGGTCTAGCTCCACTAGCCGGATGGAAAGCGCGATCGCTCCCTTGGGATCGCGAAACTCCGCCATCGGACCTGCTTTCGAGCGGAGCGTGATCAGGCTCTGCAGGTCGTTGCTGGCATCCTCCTTGTCTTGGGAAATCCCTTGCGAGATGGCCTTCTCGAAATCCAAGCGGGCCGCCTCCAAGTCCTCCAGCTTCACCAGACAGAACCCGCGCCGCAGCCGGATCCAGGGAATCTCCGGCGCGTTTTCCAAAGCCGCCGTGTACAATTCCACCGCCGGCCGCCACGCCTGCTGCTGCTCCGCCGAAAACGCCTGAAACGCCATCCCCCTCCCCACCTTCACCTTCTCCTCCACACTCAACCCCGCCGGCTCGTCTTTTTGGTCGTCCCTCGCCTTGTCCTCGCCCCACACCCCTCCCCCAGCCAAAGCGAGGAAGATGGCTGCCCAGAAAAGTTTCACAAATTGGATCCTACCATTCTCCCTTCCTCATCTCCAACTCACCCGCTTTCCCTTTTTCGGATAACCGAAACGAAGTCGTAAACGCTAGCGAACGGCCTTATGAAGGATGACTTATGGCCGTGCCCTTGAGCTACTGCGGCGGTCTCGCCGCCACCAACGCTTACCTTGTTAACCTGGACGGCCACCGACTCGCCATCGATGCCCCCGAAGGCTTCCTCGACTTCCTGAAGAAAAAAAAGATCAAGCCCGATTCCCTCCTCCTCACCCACGGCCATTGGGATCACCTCTGGGATGCCGCCGACCTCGCCGCATGGGCTGACTGCCCCGTCTACTACCACCCCGATACCGCGTTTCTCTGCCTCGAGCCTGACTCCATGCTCGCCTTCGGCCTGCCCCAGCGCCTTCGCCCGGTTCGCGCCACCCAGCTTCTTGAGGAGTCAGGCCCGGTTCCGGACTCATGGTCTGGGGCCAAGCTCCTGCTCGTTCCCGGCCACTGCCCTGGCAGCCTCTGCCTTTATCTCCCCGCCCAAAATCAGCTTTTCGGCGGCGATGTCCTCTTTGCCGACGGCGTGGGCCGCTGGGATTTGCCCGGAGGCGATCGCGACCAATTGCTTTCCGGGATTCGCAAAAAGATCCTGACCCTTCCCGGTAACACCACCGTGTATCCCGGCCACGGCCCCACCACCACCGTCGCCCGCGAAAAATCCTCCAACCCCTTTCTTCTCGATTCGTAAGGCTCCAATCCCCCGTTCCCCGCGGGCGGCTACCTGCCAACCATCTTCCCCGCGTCCTTAAAACTTCATCTTAAACCAATCTTGCCCGACTCCAGGTCTTCCACCTCTCCAACAGCGCCCTCGCCGCACCTTGGGAGATGGCCTCGCCGGCTTTCTTTCTTCCTTCCGCCGAATCTTTCGCCTGGCCCGCCAACCAGAGGATCACCCCGGCGTTCCACACCACGGCGTCATGGACCGCCGGCAGGCCGGCACCTTCCAAAACCTCGGTGATCTTAGCCGCACTTTGCCGGGCATCTCCTGCCTCCAGATCGCGGGAGTCACCCCTTGCCTCCTGGGAGCGGGGTTCGGTCAGGTCAAACGCCTTGCCGTGCAACCGCCCCACCAACCGATTCCGGCCCAGCGGCGAAAGCTCCCCTAAGGGCGCGCCCTTTTCATCCTCCCCAAAAACCACCGCGTAAGCGGAACATCCCAGCTGATGTAAGGCTCCCGCCAGTTTCTCCATGTCTTCCTCCCGGAACACCCCGATCATCCTCACCTTGGGTCGGGAAGGATTCACCAAGGGTCCTAAGAGATGAAAGCCGGTTCGCTTGCCCTGCGCCGCCAGCGCTTTCCGGGCTCCCGCCACCCCCGCGAACGCCGGATGAAAATTCGGGGCAAACAAAAACGCACATCCCACCTGTCCCAGACAATCCGCCAACTCCCCGGCATCCTTGGCTGCCGCCACTCCCAAAACCGTCAAGGCATCCGCACTGCCGCTGGGCCGGGTGACCCCGCGGTTTCCATGCTTGGCCACCGGCACTCCCGCCGCGGCCGCCACCATCGCGGCCGCCGTGGAAATATTCACAATGGGCCGGCCTCCCCCTCCGGTTCCGCACGTATCCGCCAAGGAGCACCCTCCCCACTTTCCCGTCACCCCCGCAGGTTTGGCCTTCCCCAAAAACGCCCGTGCCAGGCCCGCCAACTCGGTGGCGGTCTCCCCCTTGGCGGCCCAAGCCAACAGGAAATCCACTTTGGCGGTATCCCCCACCTTGGGATCGGCCAAGCCACTGGCCAAATCCTCTGCCTCCAGCGGCGTCAGCTCGCGT
>VHDM01000123.1 GCA_016876055.1 Verrucomicrobiota bacterium | reverse complement strand
GACGCCTCGGCGGGATTGTTTTGCGTTGCCGCAGGGCACTGCCGCCCAGAGATCGCGCAGGCGGTTTTTGAGCAACTCAGCACGCTCGATTACACGATGCCATTCACCCGGGCCCACCCCAAGGCCTTTGAGCTTGCGGAGCAGATCGCAGGCTACACACCCGGAGACTTGAACCGGATTTTCTTTTGTTGCTCTGGATCGGAGTCCGTCGACTCTGCGATGAAAATTGCTTTGGCGTATCACCGTGCGCGGGGCCACGGCCACCGTCAGTTATTTGTCTCACGTGAGCGCGCCTACCATGGCGTCAACATGGGTGGCGTCGCCCTGTCGGGCATGGTGAATAACCGTCGAACTTTTGGCCCCGGGATGGCGGGCGTTTATCACATGCGCCACACAGCGCTACCGGAGAATAAGTTTGTGCGCGGTCAGCCTGAAAAAGGGGCCGAATTGGCCGAGGATCTCCTGCGGATCTGCAATTTGGTGGGCGGTGAAAATATCGCTGCCGTATTTGTGGAGCCCGCTGCCGGATCATTTGGCTGCCTGCCACCCCCGAAAGGCTACTTAAACCGCCTGCGTGAAATCTGCGATCAGCAGGGCATCCTTCTGGTGTTTGATGAAGTGATCACTGGATGGGGCCGCATGGGCGCGGCCTTTGGTGCTCAAAAATTTGGTGTGGACCCTGACATCCTCACCATGGCCAAGGCGGTCACCAATGCCGCGCAGCCGCTCGGAGCAGTTGCTGTTCGGCAGGACATGTACGACACCATCACCAACTCGGGGCCCGAAAAAGGCATTGAGTTCTTTCATGGCTACACCTATTCCGCTCACCCTGCAAGCTGCGCGGCTGGCCTGGCCATGATGGACATCTTCAGAAAAGAGCAACTGATTGAGCGGGCAGCGGCCATGTCGGATTACTTCCTGGATGGAATCTTCTCGCTCAAGGATATTCCCGGCATCGTCGACATCCGTGGCGTTGGCATGATGGCAGCAGTCGAACTGGCTCCCGGGGCTGCGCCCGGTGCCCGGGGCCACGAGGCACAAAAAGCCCTCTATGACGCCAACCTGAATCTCAAGGCAACCGGGGACTCCATCATCTTTGGCCCCCCCTTTATTGCAGAGAAGCATCACATCGACGAAATCATCAACAAGACTCGCTCAGTGCTGACAGCAATGTCGAAAAAGTAATTGTTCCTTGGCGTGGCCGACTCAGATGCGAGCGCGAAAGAGTCGGCCACACATCGGTACACATGCGAGACCGAGCAAAATCGCCCACTCCAGCGATATCAACAACGTTCCAATGCATGTCACCATCATGGGAATCGACTCCCGAGGGCCTGCCCGCCACTCGTGCAGAATCTGACGGTGATCGATCAGGCCCCAGGCGACTGCGAGTAACAAAGCGGCGATCACGGCATAGGGAAGATAAACCGCCAGCGGCGAAACGAACAGTAGCAACACCAGCAGAAAAATCCCCGCGCTGGCTGCCGAGAGCGGTGTCCTCGCCCCGGAAGCGGCATTCACGCCAGAGCGATTAAAAGATCCGCTCGATGGGTAGGCCGAAAAAAAAGAACCGGCCAGATTGGCAAGGCCTTGTCCGACAAACTCCTGATTGGCGTTAAACGCATCATTACGCTTGAGCGCCATGGCTTTGGCTATCGCCATCGCCTCCGTCGAAGCGAGTAAAGTCATCACCAACAATGGGGCAATCAACTGCTGCAGCGTCTGCCAGCGCAAATCGGGGGCTGACAGCGGTGGAAGTACGCCGGGAATCGCGGCAACCTTGCGAAAAACAACTTCACCTGGTAGCCAAGATTCCATGAGTATCGCCATCAGGCTGCCCACGATCACCGCGATCAGCATAGAAGGAACCCACCGATTCAGTGGCCGCCAAATTCGCATAGTGATTAGGGTAAGCAATACCAAAACTGGTGACCACCACTGCACCTGGCCCGCGCCAATTGCAGCCCCGGCCTGCCGGAGGGTCTCCGGGACTGAGAGTCCGCGCTCCAGAGGGTGACCCAACAGCGTCCCGATCTGACTATTGATAATCAACACTGCCGCACCCACCGTAAAGCCAATCACAACCGAGTGGGGCACGCGCTCGACCCACTTTCCCAGCCCCCCAAGACCCAATGCGATCTGCATGAGGCCAACCAAAAAACTAAGAGTCAGCACCAGCGCCACATAGTCGACGCTTTCCGTAATGGCCAACGGCGCAATCAGTGCCATCGTCGTCAGCGAAATTGCATTGGCGGGGCCCGTGACCATCAATCGACTGGAACCAAAAACGGCAGCCACAATGCACGGCACGATTGCCGAATACAGGCCGTAATGCGGTGGCATTCCCGCCAGCGTGGCAAAGGCGAACCCCTGCGGCAACACCACGATAGCACCCGTCAATCCCGCCAACAAATCCGCCCTTAGCGCTCCGGGAGCTCTCCACTCTGGCAGCCATCGCAACACCGGAAACCAACGCATCAGCCATTCAACCCCAGTCTGCCAATTTCAAACGCTGAACCTTTCCTGACGGCCCGCGCGGAAGATGATCGACAAAGCGCAATACCTTTGGACTCTTAAAGCGGCCAAGCCTTTCAAGGCAAAACGTCCGGATCTCCTCCTCGGAGCATGCACTTCCCTCTTTCAGAATTAGGCAGGCCATGATCTCTTGGCCATAATTTTCATCGGGTATTCCTACGCAAGCGGCGTCGAGCACCGCGGGATGCTGCAACAGGATCTCGTCAATTTCCCGTGGTGCAATGTTTTCACCGCCTTTGATGATGAGTTCCTTCAAACGGCCTGTAACAAAATAAAAACCATCCGCATCCCGATGGCCAAGATCACCCGTCTTCAGCCAACCTTTTGTGTCAAAGGACTTACGGGTCTCCTCCTCGGCGTTGTAGTAGCCCGACATCACATTGGCACCGGAGAAACAAATCTCTCCCGTGATTCCATCGTCAACTTCTTGGCCTTCAGTATCCACGATTTTCGCCACGACGCCGCAAGGAAGGCCCGGACT
>VHDM01000122.1 GCA_016876055.1 Verrucomicrobiota bacterium | reverse complement strand
AACAGGTCGGTGGGAATGCCCAGACTGTAGTACACCGTGGCCGAGTAGAAATCCACGTTCGCTTCCAGCTTCTTTTCCGTCCGCATGATCGTCGCAATCCGCTCGCTCATCTCGATCCACTTCGCCTCCCCCAGCTCCCGCGTCAGCTTTTCCGCCATCCGCTTCAAGTGCGGTGCCCGCGGATCCAGCACCTTATACACCCGATGCCCGATCCCCATGATCTTCTTCTTCGCCGCCAACTGCTCGCGCACCCAGGCGTCCACCCGCTCAAGCGTCCCGATCTCCTGCAACATGTGGATCACCCCCTCGTTCGCCCCTCCATGCAACGGCCCCTTCAGCGTGCCGATCGCCGCACTCGTCGCGGAGTACATATCCGACAACGTCGAAGCGCACACCCGCGCTGCAAAAGTCGACGCATTCAACCCGTGATCCGCATGCAGCACATACGCCACGTCCAGCGTGGCCACCGCCTCCGGCCCCGCCTCCTGCCCGTTCATCAAATAAAGAAAATGCGCCGCCTCCCCCAAATCCCGTCGCACCGGCGGCAGCGACTGCCCCCGCCTCGCCCGGTGAAAGTACGCCGCGATCACCCCAATCTTGGCCGTGAGCGAAAGCCGGCGTTGCCGGTTCAGCTCCACCTGGTCGGACCCGACGGGACCGTAATCGTGCAGCCCCAACATCGAGACGCAGGTCCGCATCACATCCATCGGACTCGCGTCCTTGGGCGCCGCTAAAATGTAATCCACCACCCCCGCCGGCAGCTCACGCTCCGCCGCCAAGCCTTTCTTCACCTCCTCCAGCTGCTTCCGGTTCGGCAGTTCGCCGGTCCAAAGCAGATGGCACACCTCCTCAAAACTGACCTTTCCCGCCAGTTCGTGGATGTCGTACCCGCGGTAAATCAGCTGACCTTCCTGCCCCCGCACATCGGAAATGGATGTGGCCGTGGCTACCACCCCCTCCAGTCCCTTCGCCACCACCTTGGGAACGGGCTGGTCGCTCATTTCTTCTTCCCCAACACCTGGGCCACCTGCTCTCCGATCTCCGCCAAGGTGGGCGCCACCCGGATTCCGGCTTTTTTCAAGGCCTCGATCTTTTCCTGCGCCGTGCCCTGCCCCCCGGAAATGATCGCCCCGGCGTGACCCATCCTTCGTCCCGGCGGTGCCGTCGCCCCGGCGATGAAACCCACCACCGGCTTCTTCACCCGGGCCCGGATGTATTCGGCCGCCTCTTCCTCTTCCGATCCGCCGATTTCCCCGATCATCACGATGGCGTGGGTGTCGGGGTCGGCATGGAGGTACTCCACCGCCTGCTGCAGGGTCAGACCGTGGATGGGATCGCCCCCCACGCCGATGCAGGTGCTCTGCCCCAGCCCCTGGCTGGTGATCTGCCAAACGGCCTCGTAAGTGAGCGTGCCGCTGCGGGAGACCACGCCCACCCGGCCGGGCCGGTGGATATAGCCCGGCATGATCCCGATCTTGCAGGCCCCGGGCGTGATGATGCCGGGGCAGTTCGGCCCGATGAGGATGGAGGGACAGGCCTCCAGCGCGTGCCGGACACGCATCATGTCGAGGACGGGGATGCCCTCGGTGATCGTGACGATCAGCTGAATGCCGGCATCGGCCGCCTCGAGGATCGCATCGCCGGCAAATTCCGGCGGCACGAAGATCATCGAGGCGTTGGCCTGGGTGGCGTGCACGGCCTCGGCCACCGTGTCGTAGATCGGGATCTTCTCCTCGAATTTCTCGCCGCCCCGGGCTGGGGTGACGCCGGCCACCACCCGCGTGCCGTACTCCAGGCAGGCCTTGGTGTGGAAGGATCCGGACTTGCCGGTGATCCCCTGGACGAGCAGGCGGGTATTGGCATCGACGAGAATGGACATCTTATTTCCCCCCCGCCGCGGCCACGGCCTTTTGGGCGGCCTCCATCAATCCCTCGGCCGCAGTCAGCTTCAGGCCGGATTCCCGCAACACTTTTCTTCCCGCCTCCACGTGGGTGCCCTGGAGACGGACGATCACGGGGACGCGGGGGGCGGCGGCCCGGCAGGCCGCCACGATGCCTTGGGCGAGCACATCACACTTCAAGATGCCGCCAAAAATATTAATGAAGATGACCCGAACCTGCGCATCGGTCTGGAGGAGCTTGAAGGCGGCGGTGATCTGCTGTTCCGAGGCGCCGCCCCCCACGTCGAGGAAGTTGGCGGGCCGGCCGCCGGCGGCTTGGAGGAGATCCATCGTGGCCATGGCCAA
Source organism: Verrucomicrobiota bacterium (assembly GCA_016876055.1). Classification (GTDB taxonomy): domain Bacteria; phylum Verrucomicrobiota; class Verrucomicrobiia; order Methylacidiphilales; family Verrucolacustridaceae; genus Verrucolacustris. Next base: position 786 of record VHDM01000122.1, on the reverse strand, counting down.
GCCGGCGCCGTTGACCATGCAACCAATGTTGCCGTCCAGCCCGATGTAGTTGAGGTGGTGCTCGGCGGCGGCGAGGTCGCGCGGATCCTCCTGGGCGGCGTCGCGCAGGGCCTCAATCTCCTTGCGGCGAAAGAGGGCGTTGTCATCGAAATTGAGCTTCGCGTCGAGGGCCACCACATCGCCGCCCTTGGTGACGGCGAGCGGGTTAATCTCCACCTGGGAGCAATCCTTTTCCAGAAACAGGCGATAGACGGCGTGGATCAGCCGGCAGGGTGCGCGGAGTCCGGTGGAGGGAAACCCGAGGAAGATGCTGGCCTTGCGGGCCTCGTAGGGCTGGAGGCCGAGGCCGGGATCGATTTTTTCGCGAAGGATGGCGGAGGGATTCTTTGCCACCACGGTCTCGATCTCCACCCCCCCTTCCCGGCTGGCGATGAGGACCGGGCAGTTGGCGACGCGATCCAGGGTGATCGCGAGATAGAGCTCCCGGGCAATTTCCGTGGATTCAACCACCAGGACGGCGTGGACGGGTTTACCTTCCGGCCCGGTTTGGTGCGTGACCAAGTGGTTGCCCAGCATCCGGGCGGCGACATCGCGAACCTGGGCCGGGGTTTTGACCAGATGGACACCGGACTTAAAGCCGTCCTTGAATGTTCCTTTCCCGCGGCCCCCGGCATGGACCTGGGCCTTGACCACGAAGCTGTTGCACGGGAGCGAGCGGGCGATCGATTCAGCCTCCTCGGGGGTGCGGGCGACCGCTCCCCGGGGCACCGTCACGCCGGTGGAGGC
>VHDM01000121.1 GCA_016876055.1 Verrucomicrobiota bacterium | reverse complement strand
TTCACTCAACAGACTGCGATCAGGGATGGTCGCGGCGGCCCTGCTATGAGGCCGAAACTTCTCCCCCGCCGTGACGCGGGGGCGGTGAATAGCGTCGGGGAACTGGCAGCCGAACGAAGAAGCAGGACAGGTCGAAAGACAGGTCCAGGCGCCAAATAGCCAGTCGATGGGGAAGAGAGCGTGGCGAACTCCCACTCCCGTATGAACCCTTGGAGGCAAAACCTCCAAGGGTTCTTTTTTGTCCAAATCGTTTGCGGCCAACGATTCAGTTTAGGAAAAAAACGTCTCTTTTCCGCGGAAAATTCGTTGACCCCCGCTCCCCCGAATGGTTTAATTTTTAGCTTATCTTATCCGGAGGTTCATGTGGCTAAAAGGTTAGGCATCAAAGCAAAACTGCGGTCGGAGATCGGGGGGCGTCGGCCCCACCGGATCCGTGCCGGCGGCCGTGTTCCGGCGATTCTTTACGGAGGTGGCAAGGCGGAGGCTCTGGAACTAAACGGGCGAGAAATCGCCGAGGCTCTGCACGGGGCTTCTTCGGACAGCGTTCTCGTGGATCTGACGGTGGAAGCTGAGGGGGGTGCGGTCACCAAAAAGATGGCTTTGATCCGCGAGGTTCAGCACGACCCGCTTAAGGACACGATCGAGCATGTGGACTTTCACCAAGTCGAAGAAAACAAAAAGCTGCGTGTGGATGTCCCGGTGCATGAACTGGGTGAGGCCGTAGGTGTGCGCACGGGCGGCGGCATCCTGGACCACGCGCTTCGCACCTTGCGAGTGGAATGTTTGCCCAAGGATTTGCCGGACCGGATCGACGTGGACGTTTCCGCCCTTGAAGTCGGTCAGTCGATTCACGTCAGCGAGGTGAAGTTGCCGGCTGGGGTGACGGTGCTGAACGCCAAGGAGCTTCCGGTGTTCATGGTGTTGTTGCCAACAGTGGAGGAGGAGCCGACGGCCGAGGCGGGGGCCGCCACGGAACCCGAAGTCATCCGGGAAAAGAAGGAGGGCGAGGAAGGCGAAGCTACGGGGGACAAGAAAGAGGCAGGCAAGGTCGAAGCGAAAGCCGGCAAAACCGAGCCGAAGAAGGACGCGAAGGAACCCGCGAAGGCGGAAGCCAAGGAGGGAGCCAAGAAGGAACCAGCCAAGAAGTAAGCGGCGGTCCATCCCATGGAATTCTGTCTCGTCGCCGGATTGGGAAACGAGGGCTCCACCTACCGGGGCACCCGTCACAACCTCGGCTTCGAGGTGGTCGACCGACTGGCCGCCGGGCAGGCCGCCGCTTGGCAAAAAAGCCGCCAAGCTCAGGCATGGGAGGCACGGCTACCTGATAACCGGATTTTGCTGAAACCGACGACGATGATGAACGCCTCGGGCGAGGCGATCCGGGCAGCGGTGGGCCACTGGAAGATTCCTTTAAATCATTTTATGGTAATTGTAGACGACATTGATTTGCCGCTAGGCCGGATCCGTTTGCGGGCGGAAGGCTCGAGCGGCGGCCATCGTGGCCTGGAATCCATCGAGCAGGCTCTGGGCACCCGGGATTTTCTTCGCCTCCGGGCCGGGGTCGGCCGGCCGGCTGACTCGCAGGAGGCAGCGGACCATGTTTTGGAAACCTTTCTTCCTGAAGAGCGGCCGGTGGTCGCCCGGATGGTGACGGCAGCCGCGGAAGCGGTGGAAGCGTGGTGGCAAAACGGCTGGGAGGCCGCTTTGCCGCTGGGCAACCGGAAAGTGGAGACATGAAAACATACGACCTGTTGGTGATTTTGGACCTGGCCGGCAAGGAGGAGTCCTTACCGGAAGCCCTCGCCCTGGTGGAAAACGAAGTGAAATCGGTCGGCGGCAAGGTGCGCCGCACCCAGAAAATGGAACGGAAGAAGTTCGAATATGTAGCTGGGCCGTTGGAAGCTGGCTTTTACGTGAACCTCACCTGTGATCTGCCCTCGCAAGAGATTTCGAAGCTCCGCGGCAAGCTGGAGTTATGCGCCCCGGTCTACCGGCACCTCTTGGTGGCCGCGGGAGAAGAGGGCAAGTCAACGAAATCCAAAATTGCCGCCGAGACGGCCGCCTAGGGGAGAACGCTGTGGCTAGCCTGAACAAAGTTTTCTTGATGGGGAACCTGACCCGGGACCCGGAGGTGCGGCACACGCCGAAAGGCACCGCCGTCGGCGATCTGGCGATGGCCATCAATCTCACGTATCGGGCCCAGGACGGGACCGAAAAAGAGGAGGTCTGCTATGTGGACGTGGTGGTGTGGGGGCGTCAGGCGGAAACCTGCCGCGATTATCTTTCCAAAGGGGCGCCGATTTTTGTGGAAGGCCGGTTGCAGTTGGACCAGTGGGAAGGTCCGGAAGGGGAAAAGAAAAGCCGGCTGAGAGTCCGGGCGGATCGGGTACAATTTTTATCGCGTGGCGGCGGAGGGGGTGGTGGCCGTGGCGGCCGCAGTGAAGGCGGATCGGCCCGGGAACGTTCCGGTGAATCGCCAGCCCCCAAAGCCCCGGCGGCGGATCCCGCCGATGACGACGTCCCTTTTTAACCCCCATCCAGGAGCACCCTCATGAACCTCGAAGTCATCCTCAAAGGCCCCGTCCGCGGACTGGGCGCCGAAGCCGATTTAGTCAAAGTCCGTCCCGGATACGCCCGGAATTTCCTGTTCCCCAACGGGCTGGCCGCACCGGTCAATGCCGCGAGCAAACGGCAACTGGAAGCGCTAAAAAAGCGCCGTGTCGAGCGGGAGGCAGCGGAAACCGCGGAGGCGGAGGAAAAGGCCGGCCGGTTGGCCCGTCTGGTCCTGAACTTTGAGCTGAAGCAGGCCGAGGAGGGAGCGACCAAGCTGTTTGGATCGATCACCACCGGGGAAATCGCGGCCGCGTTGGCTGAAAAAGGTTTTGAGGTCGAAAAGCGCGACATCGACCTTTCCAAGGCTTTGAACCTTATCGGGGAACACGAGGTGGTGGTGCATTTGGGGTATGCGGTCAAAAGCACGGTGAAGGTCAAAATCAGTGGAAAAACCGAGGAGGGGGATGGCGGTGGGGAGAAGACCACCAAAGCCCGGCGG
>VHDM01000120.1 GCA_016876055.1 Verrucomicrobiota bacterium | reverse complement strand
AATCTTGCCAGCGGCCCCCAGGTCCTTGTGGTCCACCCGGCTGTGCCTGCGAAAAATGTCAAAGAGTTGGTCGCACTTGCAAAAAGCAAACCGGGTCAATTGAATTTCGGCTCTGCTGGAATTGGCAGTCAGGTGCATATGGCAGGAGAAGCATTTGTCTATGCCGCAGGCATCGAGGCCCAACATATTCCCTATAAAGGCGAAGCCGTCGCGTTTACTGACCTCGCGGGCGGCCAGGTGGAATTCATGTTGGGCAATATCGCTGGTGCAACGGGCCACATCCAGTCGGGCCGAATTCGTGCACTCGGTGTCACCAGCGCGAAACGCTCACCACAACTGCCGGATGTTCCCACTGTCGCGGAGGCAGGTCTGCCCGGCTTTGAAAACACGGGATGGTTCGGATTCATGGCGCCTGCGGGCACGCCCAAGCCCATCATCGATAAGATCCATGCCGACACGGTAAAAGTCTTGACTGACCAAGAAGTCAAAGACCGTCTCACCCAGCTGGGCATGGCGCCCGTGGGGAACTCACCGGCGGACTTCACCAAGGAAATCGCGGTGGAATATGAGCGCTGGGGCAAAGTGGTTGCGGCCCGAAAACTAACCGCCAATTAATCCGCTGCCCGGCAGTAGGTGCGGTGGCCGACTACACCCGCCCGCGCCAGGGCACGAGCCGCCGCTCCAGCCACCGCATCATCAAGTCGAACACATAGGCAACGACGCCGATCACGATGATGCCCATGATCACGATATCGGTTCTCAAAAAGTTAGAGGCATTCAGCACCATCTGCCCAAGTCCCACGTTGGCTGCCACCATCTCGGCTGCGACAAGCGTCGTCCAGCCGAATCCGATCGCAATCCGCATGCCCACCAAGATTTCAGGAAGGGCCGCTGGCAGGATCACGTAACGCACGACTTGCGGATAATTTGCACCCATTGAGTAGGCCGCATGAATCTGCTCTGAGGTGGCACTTCGAATGCCAGAGCGGGCCGCCATGGCAAGAGGCGCGAAACAGGCCAAATAAATCAGCAGCACTTTCGGAAGCTCATCAATACCAAACCAAATGATGATCAGGGGCAGATAGGCCAGCGGCGGCAACGGCCGATAAAACTCAATCGGCGGATCAAAAATACCGCGCGCAACACGGCTCATGCCCATCGCGATTCCGACAGGAACGGCGGTCAAGACTGCCGCCGCGAATGCTGCCCCCACCCGAAATAGGCTCATCAGAAAATGATCGATCAGGGGCTTGTCATTGGCGATCCCGGTGGCGTATTCCCAGAACTGCTGAATGACCGCCTGAGGCGGCGGCAAAAATAGGGGCTTGATCCAGCCCAGACGAGTGACCCCGTACCAGGTCAGCAGCAGCGCAGCAATCGTGATGACGCTGATCGAAAGACTGGACCCCTCACCGAGCTCGCGAAATCGACTGGTCTTGGCCGGCGGGTCGGCAGACTTCGCCGGGGGGTTTGGCTTATTCATGGGCCGGCTCACGGTGATGAATCAACGCCAAGATCTCCTCACGCATTCGAATAAATTCGGTTCCGGACTTCACTTTGCGTGCATCTTGGCCTGCAATAAACTCTCGAGAAAAGGGAACATCGTCATACCGATGGGTAATTCTGCCTGGGCTAGGCGACATCACAATAAGTCGAGTCCCTAAAAAAAGCGCCTCCTCAACAGAATGAGTAATAAAAAAGACCATCTTGTTTGAAGCGGACCAAGCATGCAGCAGGATTTCTTGCACTTGCTCACGCGTGAATGCGTCCAGGGCACCCATTGGCTCATCCATCAACAAGACTTTCGGGTCACTGGCCAGCGCTCTTGCAATGCCGACACGCTGCTGCATGCCGCCTGACAGCTCATAAACCGCCCGATCCCCGTACTGTGCAAGCCCAACGAGGCCCAGCTTTTCGTCGGCCACGCTGGCTTGTTTCGCCCGGCTCTCGCCGCGCAATCGCAGACCGAGTGACACGTTGTCCCGGACATTTAACCAAGGCAACAATGCATGCTTCTGGAACACCACACCGCGATCGGCTCCCGGCCCGGTAATTGGCTGGCTATCTAAAAAAATTTGGCCTGTCGACGGCGGTAGAAAACCGGCGATGCAGTTTAAAAGCGTGGTTTTGCCGCAGCCGGACGCTCCGAGCGCCACCAGAAAATCGCCGTCCCGGCAGGTGAGGTCCACCGGCGCAAGCGCCTGAATCAACCCCACCTTGGCGGCGTAGTTGACAGACAGTGCTTTTATCTCAAGCAACGGCATGAATAAAAAAGGGCAGCCCCTTACGGGCCACCCTCGTGATCATCTGAAGACCGATCGGAACACCGAATCAGTAAGAATTATTTCGCCGCCGAGGCCTTTTTCACGTAGACGTCAGTGACGAAGGCGGCGTAATTGGGCTTGACTTCCTGAATTCGACCCTGCTCCTTCAGAAAAACGGCGGTGTTTGCCATTGCTTTGGCAGCACCACCACCGAGCCATTCGCCAGAGGCCTGCTCCTGAAGCGTGGGAAACTTGTAAAGCTTCATAGCGGCCGGCACATCCTTCGCATCAGCCTTTGTCCACTTCGCGACCGCCTTTACTTGAGCGGATTCCGCGGTCCACTTGGCAGCGTTTTTACGATATTCGTCATCGTATTTGGCCAGAAGGCGAACCAAGGCCACCATGAAGGCTTCATTTTCGGCGGCCCACTTTGCATTCACCACCAACCCATCAAACGTGGGGAAGCCTTTTGCTCCAATACTGGCGGAGCTAGCGATGGCCTTGCCGTTGCCTTTAATTTTCGAAAGAACAGGGTCCCAAATGAAGGCGGCGTCAATGTCGCCACGTTCCCATGCGGCAGCGATCTCGGGGGGGCGCAGATTCATCACATTGACGCTCTTCGCATCCAGACCATCCATTTTCATGACGGCCATCAGCTGATAGTGGGCGGTGGACACGAACGGGGTTGCCACCTTCTTGCCTTTCAGGTCCTTGACGCTATTGATTCCGGTGCCATTTCGAGCAATCAACGCTTCGGCATCCGCGATGTCGTCGAGAATCCAGAACAGCCGGATATCCTG
>VHDM01000119.1 GCA_016876055.1 Verrucomicrobiota bacterium | reverse complement strand
GAGCTGGGCGCCTCCCGCATCAAATCCACCAACTCCTTAAGCACGGGCTCGGGAATGGGATCGCTTTTAAAGGACTTAATACTGCGACGGGAACGGATGGCTTCTGCGGCGGTGAGATCGGATAGGGTCATCCGACCACCATATCAGCGAGGTGGGGGGAGGGGAAGGGGAGCGGAGGTGGGTCGGAGTGCGGCTACGCGGCTATTTTGCCGAAAAAAGGTCTTCGATGGTTTGAATTTCGCCGTGTTCCGATTGGATCGTCCAAAGCTTCGCGTAGAGGCCTTTGGATTTTAAAAGTTTTTCGTGGTTGCCCAGCTCGGCAATCCGGCCTTGCTCCACCACGGCGATCGCGTCTGCCCGGCGCACCGTGGAGAGTCGGTGGGCAATGATTAGGCTCGTCCGATGAGCCAGCAGATGTTCGAGGGCCATTTGTATCTGTTTTTCGGTGGCCGTATCCACGCTGGCGGTGGCCTCGTCCAGAATCAGAACAGGAGGATCTTTGAGCAACGCGCGAGCGATGGAGAGCCTCTGGCGCTCCCCTGCGCTGAGCCGGACCCCGCGCTCTCCCACCTTGGAGTTCCAGCCATCGGGCAGGGCCTCGACAAAATCCCAGGCGCAAGCCGCCCGCAGGACCCGCTCCACCTCGGCGCCGGTGGCCCCGGGCCGGCCCAGCTCCAGATTTTCACGCACCGAGGCCTGAAACAGAAACGGCTCCTGGGTGACCACCCCCACCTCTCGGCGGATCTCCCCCAAAGAAAGATTTCTCAGCGAGACTCCATCCAGCAAAACCTCACCGGCGGAGGGATCATGAAAGCGGGCCACGAGGGAGGCTAAGGTGGTCTTGCCGGCTCCCGTGGGGCCAACCAGCGCCAGACTCGTGCCCCGCGGAATCGTCAGATCAATCCCGTGCAAAACCTCTCGTCCGCTTCGGTAAGAAAAGTGGATGTTTTGGAAACGGACCTCCCGGGCTGCACCATCCCGGGCTGGTAAAACGGCCGAGGCCAGAGCAGGGGAGTGTCCCGGCTCGATCTCCGCGTCGAGGATGGCAAAGACCCTCTCCCCGGCGGCCCGCCCGGCCTGGATCAGTTGATTGAGACCGTGGAGGCGGGTGACCGGCTCGTAAAACATCCCGACGTACAAAAGAAAGGCCACCAACTCCCCGATGGCCATCCGGCCCTCGAGCACCGCGTGGCCGCCAAACCACAACACCAGGCAGGTTCCCGTTGCGGCTAGAAAAGCCATCGCCGGGTTGTACAGGGCCCAGGCACGCATGATTTTCAGCGAGGCGGTTCGAACCTCCTGGGCGACCTGGTTAAAACGTTCTGCGCCCTGCCGCAGCCACCCGTAGGTCTTAATCTGCCGGATCCCCTGGAGATGATCCATCAGGAGGGAATTCATGGCGGAGGCGGCTTTTCTTTGGACGCGATAACGCGGGTGGGCGGTCACCGTGTACCAGAGGGCGCCGACGGCCAAAAAAGGGATGGGGGCGAGGGACCACGCCGCCAGATGGGGATCCAGGCGGAAAAGAATGATGCCGACCCCGACCAACTGGATGAGCGCCACCAAGCCTTGCTCAATGCCGTCGATCAGCATCCGCTCCATATTCGTGACGTCCTCGCTGACGCGGGTGAGCAAATCCCCGCTGGAACGGTGGTCGTACCAGGAGACCGGCAACCGCTGGAAGGCGCTGTAAAGATCGCAACGCAGGTCGAGGATGACCTTTTGCTCAAAAAGATTATTCAGCAGGATCCGCAGGGCATTCAGTCCGTCCCGTCCCAAGAAAACCAAGGCCAGCGTGGCGATCAGTATGGGAAGGCGATCCCCCAGGCCTTTGGCAATGACCTCGTCGATGAGATATCCGGTGAGGCGCGGATAAACCAGTCCCAGCAAGGTGGAGATGAGCGCGGCCGCGAGGGTGCCGATGGCAAAAACGGGATATTTCCGGAGATAACCAGCGATACGGAAAGCGACGGACATGAACTAAAATTTCTAGATGGAAAACCCTCTTTTTACAAAGGTCAGTCTTGGGGAAGGCGGGTTTCCCTGCCGGACGACAACTTAAGTGGCCGCCGCCAAGCCAAGGGTTTTCAGAAGCGCGCGGTCGTCGGACTCCTCGGGATTCGGGGCGGTCAGCAGTTTGTCGCCGAAAAAGACCGAGTTGGCTCCGGCAAAAAAGCAAAGCGCCTGCGCTTCGCGGGTTAGCGCCGTCCGGCCGGCGCTGAGCCGGACCCGGGCGCGGGGCAGGGCAATCCGGGTGGTGGCAATTAACCGGACCAACTCGAAAACATCGATCGGCTTCTGACCGGCGAGGGGGGTTCCCTCCTGCGGCATCAGGCAGTTGATCGGGACACTCTCAGGGGCGGGGTCAAATCCGCAGAGGACTTCCAGCATTTTGAGGCGGTCGTCCTCGTTTTCCCCCATGCCCAGGATTCCCCCGCAGCAGACGGCCATGCCGGCCTTTTGCACGAAACGAATTGTACGAAGCCGGTCCTCGAAAGAGTGGGTGCTGACAATCTTCCGATAATGCTCGGGGGAGGTGTCGAGATTGTGGTTATAGGCGGTGACCCCAGCCTCCTTGAGCTGACGAGCCGCCTCTTCAGACAGTTGGCCTAAAGTCACGCAAACCTCCATACCTAGCTCTTTAACCTCGCGGACGATCTGCAAGACGGACTCGAATTTGGCCTCACCCTCACGGACGCCCTTCCAGGCTGCTCCCATGCAGAAGCGCCCGGCCCCGGCGGCCTTGGCCTGCCGGGCCTCCTCGAGGACGGCCTGACGATCCATGAGCCGTTCGGCCTTTACGCCGGTGTCGTAGCGGGAGCTTTGGGCGCAGTAGGCGCAGTCTTCGCTGCAGCCCCCGGTTTTAATACTCAGCAACCGGCAAAGCTGAACCCCCCCCTGTTCGCCCCAGTGGGCACGGTACGTTTCGCGAGCCTGCTCCAGCAAATCAAAGAGCGGCTGCCGGTAAATCGGGGAAAGTTCGGGAAAAGTCTTGGGGGCCGCCGTCCGCAATAACATTCCGGCAATCGTGGCAAGGGCAGGGAGGAAGGTCAAAAGGGGATTGCGCGCCCCTTGGGCGGG
>VHDM01000118.1 GCA_016876055.1 Verrucomicrobiota bacterium | reverse complement strand
TGACGGCCCCGCCGGGCCCGATTTTGGTGATCGCGGGTGCCGGCAGTGGCAAGACCCGGACCCTGACCTACCGCGTGGCGTATCTGGTGGAGCAGGGCGTGGCGCCCGAGCAGATCCTGCTGCTGACCTTCACCAACAAGGCCTCCAAGGAGATGCTGGCCCGGGTGGCCTCGTTGCTGCCGCACGATCTTTCCCGCCTATGGGGCGGCACCTTCCATCATGTGGGCAACCGGATTTTGCGCCGGCATGCCGACCGGGTGGGCTACGCGCGGGACTACACCATTCTGGACCGGGAGGATGCGGAAGATCTGATCGCGGCCAGTCTGGGGGAGGCGGGGGTAGATCCCAAGGACAAGCGTTTCCCCAAGCCGGAGGTGCTGGCGGAGATCTTCAGCTTGGCGGCCAACCACCGGACCACGGTGGGAGCCATCCTCCAAAAACAATTTGGATACTTCACCGAGCTGGAGGGTTGGATTAGCAAGGTGGCGGAGATTTATCTACGGCGGAAAAAGGACAGTGCCGCGATGGATTACGATGATCTGTTAACCCTCTCCCTGCAGGTTCTGGAACAGCCGGATCTGAAGGAACGGTACCGGGACCGGTTTCAGCATGTGTTGGTCGACGAGTACCAGGACACCAACCGGCTGCAGTCGGACTTTGTGGACGCGATCGGGGCCGGGCACCACCAGATCATGGCGGTGGGGGATGATGCGCAGAGCATCTACTCCTGGCGGGGGGCCAAGGTGGAGCACATTCTGAATTTCCCCGACCGGCATCCCGGAACCAAGGTGGTCCGGTTGGAGACGAATTACCGGAGCATTCCGCAGATTCTGGAATTGGCGAACCACGCGATCAGCCACAACCCCAAGCAGTTTCCCAAGAACCTGCGGGCGGTGCGGGATGCCGGGGTGAAGCCGGCCTTGGTGGCGGTAGAGGATGGGGGCCAACAGGCGGCGTTTGTGGCGCAAAGGATTCTGGAGTTGCACGAAGAAGGAACCAACCTGTCCGACATCGCGATCCTCTATCGGGCCCATTTTCATGCCATGGAGATGCAACTGGAGTTAACCCGGCGAAACATTCCCTACACGATCACCTCCGGCCTGAGGTTTTTTGAACAGGCCCACATCAAGGATGTGGCGGCGCATTTGCGGGTGGGCACGAATCCCAAGGACGAGGTTGCGTTTCACCGCCTCGCCCGGCTTTTGCCGGGGGTGGGGCCGAAATCGGCCACCAAAATGTGGAACGAGGTGGCGGGAGGAAAGGCGCTGGGGCAGGTAAAGGTTTCCGAAAAAAGCGCCCAAGGCTGGTCGCAACTCGTGGAGACTTTGCGTCAGATCGCCGGAAAGCCTCCGGCGGAACAGGTCAAGGTGGTGGTGGAAGGGAGTTATGGGGACTACGTCCGGGCCCGTTATGCCAACGCGGTGAACCGGCTGGATGATTTGCGGCAGTTGGAGGATTATGCCAACGGTTTTGCCAACACCGCTGATTTTCTGGCGGAGCTGGCCCTGCTGGGAAATACCGAGACCGAGGTGGCTGCCAGGCAGAATGACAACGAGGGGGATGCGGTGCGGCTGAGCACGGTTCATCAGGCGAAGGGGCTCGAGTACGGGGTGGTTTTTGTGATCATGCTTTGTGACGGGCTGTTTCCATCGGCCCGGGCGATGGAAACGGAGGAGGGAGAGGAAGAGGAACGGCGTTTGTTTTATGTGGCGGTGACCCGGGCCAAGGATGAGCTTTATTTGAGTCACCCCCGGCTGCGGATGGGCAAAGGAGGGGACGCCTGGCAGACCCCATCCCGATTCCTGAATGAGCTCAACCGGGATTTGGTCAATTTGTGGCGGGTGAAGGGGTCGGCGGGGCTGGGGGACTGGAGTTAGCCGCGCCGGTGATTTTCCTGCTTGGACCCACGGCTTCGGGAAAATCCCGTTTGGCGATGGCTGTGGCGCGGACAACGGGGGCCGAGATTTGCTCCGTGGACGCCTTTCAGATTTACCGGGGGCTGGACATCGGAACGGCCAAGCCTTCGGCGATGGCGAGGACGGAGATCCGGCACCATTTGCTGGACTTGGTGGAACCGGAGCAGCCTTTTACGGCGGCCGATTATTTAAGGTCGGCAGGTGCGGTGCTGGAGGATTTAAGGAAACGGAGCCAAGGGGCGATTTGGGTGGGAGGCACCGGGCTGTATCACAAAGTTTTGGCGGAGGGATTGGCCAGGGCACCCGGCACGGACGTGAAGGTGGCGGCGGAACTGGAGGCAAGGTCGACCGCGGAGCTGGTCGAGGAGATCCGGCGGGTGGATCCGGAATGGTCCGGGCAGGCGGATTTGCAAAACCGGAGACGACTGATCCGGGCCTTGGCGGTTTGGCGGCAGACAGCGCGGAAAATGTCATCGTGGCAGCGGGAGGAGACGGTGGCTGGACCCTTGGCAGGTGCGCCCACCTTTGCCCTGGTGCCCGACCTGGATGTGTTGGCGGCGGTGATCCGGACGAGGGTGGCCGGGATGATCCAAGACGGCTGGGCGGAGGAGGTGAGGAGGCTGCGGGGGCGGGCGGGCTGGCGGGGGTGCCCGGGTGGGCGGGCGATCGGCTACCGGGAGATCGAACTGGTGGTGGCGGGGCGGTTGGGCCGGGAAGAGGCAAGTGACAAAATTATGGTGGCGACCCGGGCCTATGCGAAGCGTCAATTGACCTGGCTCAAACGGGTTCCTAATTTAATGGTTATCGAAGGAAAACCAGGGCAGTCCCTGCCGGCAACAGGGGTGGAGAAGCTGGCAAAGGCGCTGGCGGGATAACCTTTTCGGATGATCATTTCCACGGGTCGGGATCGGACGACGGAGCGTGCCTTTTTGGTGGGGTTGGAAACTCCCAAGAGCAACCGCTGGGAGGTGGGGGAGTCCCTAGATGAGCTGGGACTGCTGGTGGAAAGCGCGGGGGGTGAGGTGGCGGATCGGGCGACCCAGAGAATGGAGGCGCCGGTGGCGCCGACCTACATCGGGAGCGGCAAGGCGGCGGAGTTAGCGAAGACGGCCCGGGACAAGAAAGCGGACACGGTCATTTTTGACGACGAGCTGAGCCCGGCGCAGGCGCGCAATCT
>VHDM01000117.1 GCA_016876055.1 Verrucomicrobiota bacterium | reverse complement strand
GGGGTGCTCCACGAGTTCTTCTGGTCGCAGCAAAAGGTGGAGGACAAGCCGGCCTTCATCCTTTCCCATCGGATGACTTATCCGATGAAGAACGGGGTCGTTTACCTGGATCGGCAATACTTCGTCAGCCGCACCTACAACAGCATGCTGACCGGAACCGGGTGCGGGCAGTTGGCGGAGGGAACGATCATTTATTATGTGAACCGAACCTCGACGGACCAGGTGGCCGGATTCATGCAGGAGACGAAGCACAACATTGGTCGGAAGCAGATGCGGGAAGAGCTGATTAAGATGTTTGAGGATATTCGGAAAAAAGTAGCGGGTAGCTAGTTGCGGGTGGCGGGTGGTTTTCGTTTACGTTTGGCCCCCTCAAACCTGCCCCCGCCCATCCGTAAATCCGCGTCCCGCGGTTAAGGAATTCCGCTTACGCGGGGGGATTCACGTTTACGTTTACGGGCAGCATAGAGCACGTTGCTGGTGGCGGGTAACGAGTTACGCGTAACCAGCAACCCGCAACCAACCACGGCCTGCCTTGCTTCCGCGGTGGGAGATTTGAGTATGGGTTGATGAAGGGAACGAAACCCTACGAGCGGTTTTTGAAGGAGGATCTCATCCTGCGGGATGAGCTGGCGATTGACCGGACCCTGCTAGCCAACGAACGGACGCTGATGGCCTATGTGCGACTGGCGATCACGCTGGTGATCGCGGGGGTCTCCATCATCCATTTCGCCATGGAGAAGTGGTTCGAGACGATCGGCTTCCTTTGCGTGCCCGTTGGGATCCTCGCCGGGTTCCTGGGTTGGCGCCGTTACCAGAAGATGGACCGGCAAATCCGGAATCTCCGGTACGCACCCCGCGGGAAAAAGAGGAAGTCGGCATGAAATACTCCATTGCCCTCAAGATCTTCGCCCTGGCGGTGGGGATCATCGCCCTGACGGTGGTGGTGGCCATCACCACGAACGTGGAGGTGATCGGTCTGGGGACGGATGTTTCCAACGTGGCCCGCAAGACGATCCCGCTGGCGGCGCAGGCTGCAGATCTGAACGAGGCCGGGCTCTTCCGGCGGATTGCCTTTGAGCGCCTTTATCGCGAATACGGCGAGTCGGAACCTGATCTCAAAACCATCAACGATGCCCGCAACCTCTATGACAAGAACACGGAGCGGGTCTACAAGCAGGTCGGCGTCCTGCGGCAGGGAATGATGACGCTCCCCGATGATCCGCAGGAGCGGGAGTTGATCGCCCAAGCAAGGGAAGTGGTGGGCCAGATCGAGACCACCTTCCGCTCCACGACCGAACTGGCCGAGAAGACATTAGATGCCAGGAAAGCCGGAGACCGCACTAAGGCCAAGGAGTTGCTGGAGTTCACCTTCCAGGGGCAGATCGAACTGCGAAACCTGCGCACCAAGCTGCAAAGCCTGATGGGGGAGCTGGCCTTGCAGTCCGCCACCAAGGCCGAGGCCCGAAAGAACCGCGTTCTTTTAAGCAGCACGATCACGACCGGCTTGGCGGTGGTGTTGGGCCTGACGGTGGCTTGGATCATCTCCCGCAACCTTGCCCAACCGGTGCTGCAGCTTCTGCAGACCACGCGGAGGGTGCGGGAAGGGGACCTCAGCATTCACGTGGGCAAGTTGCCGGAGGATGAACTGGGCCAGTTGGGGGACAGCTTCAACGCGATGGTGGATGAGCTGAAGCGGAAAGAGAATTTGCAGAAAGCGATCGGCTCCTACATCGATCCGCGGATTGTGGAGAAGGTGATCCTGCCGGGGCGACCGGAGGATGTGGCCGGGCAAAAGCGGGTGATGACGGTGCTTTTCACCGACCTGGTCGGCTTCACCACGCTTGGGGAAAACCTCACCCCGGGTGGCCTGGTCAACGTGATCAACCGGTACTTCACGCTGATTTCGGAATGCGTCCGGGAGGAAAAGGGAATTATCGATAAGTTTATCGGGGATGCGATCATGGCTTACTGGGGGCCGCCTTTTGTGGCGGAGGAGGATCAGGCGATGGCGGCCTGCCGGGCGGCGCTGAGGCAGACGGAAGCCTTGGCGCGTTTCCGCAAGGAGCTACCGGAACTGATGGGATTGAGAAAAAATGTGCCCGACATCAACCTGCGGATCGGCATGGCCACGGGGGAGGTGATTGTCGGCAACATCGGCAGCGACACCGCCCGGAGCTACACGGTGATGGGGGATGTGGTGAATCTGGCCTCGCGGCTGGAGTCGGCCAACAACGTGTACGGAACGAGGATCCTGGTTTCCGAGGAGACGAGGCGGCTGGCCGACCGAGCGATGGAGACGCGGGAGATCGATCGGCTGACGGTGAAGGGGAAGACCGAGCCGGTGGGGATTTTTGAGCTGTTGGCGGAGTCGGGCAAGCTGGCGCCGGACTGGGTGAATCGGAGGACAAGGTTTGAGGCGGCGTTGGAGGCGTACCGGAAGCAGGATTGGCCGGCGGCCGAGGCGATTTTCAAGGAGCTGTCGGAGAAGTTTGCCGATGCGCCGTCCCGGGCGTTCCTGGAGCGGATCACGATGCTGAAGCAGCACTCCCCCGGGCCGGGATGGGATGGGGTTTGGAGGATGACGGCGAAATAAGCGTTAAACGCAAGGATTACCAGCAGGAGGATCTTTTCGTTTACGATTACGATTACGTTTAAGAAGTGATTCAGCGGAGGGCGACGATGAGGGCGACACCGAGAAGGAATCCACCCAGAAGAAAGCCTAGGAGGCGGAGATCGGTTCGGTGAACCTGACGGACTTGGGCGGCCTTGGCGTCCTCCACATGAATGTAGGCGTAGATCACCCGTATCAGTGTTAAGATGATCACCGGGTAGGCAATCAGGTAGATCTGATCCATGAGGACGAGGTAGCCGAGGTCGGGCAGGTTATCGGAGTAACTCTTTTGCAGAAAGATGGCGGAAAGAAGGGCGGCGGCCGGCAGGGCAGCGCGGGCATCCAGGAGTTGGGGGCGAATCAAAAGGGCGGCCACGGCCGCCACAATCACCATAAGGAGGGGAAGGAGCAGTTTCCAAAAGAAGAAGCTGGTGGGCCGGGAGATCTCCAAACTGAACTTTGCCATGGAATAGACGGCGGGGGTCGCATCATCGCCAAAGGTGGTCTGGTAGT
>VHDM01000116.1 GCA_016876055.1 Verrucomicrobiota bacterium | reverse complement strand
CGGGGGCAGGCCCGAATCCCCAGAGGGAAAAATCGAGATCATTCTCCCGCTGCATCTGGAACTCCGGCGGTTGCCCCTCTAACCATAAATTTCTGATTTTGGTCATTCGGGGAGACTGGATCAGCAGGGCCGGCGCGTACTTCCCCTTCCCCATGACCATCTCTTCCCCATTGGGGCCGTCATAGATTACCAGATTGGTCTGCTCGCTTTTTTTGCTGGGGAGGTCGCCGAACTCTTCCTTCCAGACCTGCTCGGCCCGCTCTTCCGTCCAGGGCTTGGTCCCACGGAAATACCGGATCTGCAGACACTCCCCGGCTAGAAAGAGATACTGCGCCTGCCGACCGGCAGTGGCCTTGTCCTCCGCCACCGCCAGGACAAAGGTGCGGTTGTAGAGAAAGGTTTCCCGGACCACGGCGAGGTTCTTCAGGATTTTCAGATCAGCCAGCGACTTGCCCAGCTCCGCCATCCCGACGCTGGCCACGAGAAGCCCGAGGACCCCACAGATAAAAATTTTTCGCATGTTTCCTTTAGGTTCGCTCTGACCGCTTGCGTCGACCCACGATTCCATTCTGTTCTACGTCTTTGCCACCGCCGCAAAGTGCCGGCCCGTCTTACCCTGTTCCTTTCGATATGAATAAAACCGCGCGGGATCGCGGGCCGTGCACAGCCCGCTGTCGACAATCTCTCCCACACCCTCCTGCCGGAGTTGCCGAAGAATCTCAGAGGCAAAGTCCACATCGTAATGCGGCGGACGGATACAGGGCCCCAAAACCACCAGCATCCCCGCCGGCTCCGCCCCAAACTCTTTTCGCATGGCCTGTACCGTGGCGGGCACGATTCCCAGTTCCGTTCCCTTCCGTCCGCTGTGAACTAAACCAATCGCCCCGGTCTTCGCACAGTGCAGCCAGACCGGACCGCAGTCCGCCACCCTCACCACCAAAGTCAGCCCCTTTTCCCCGCTGATGAGGGCATCGGTTTGGGGAATGACTTGGCCTGCTTCGGTTTGGCCAACCTTGGCTACCCCGACCCCATGAATCTGCTCGGCGGACACCATCGCCACCGGCAATCCTTCGGATTTAAGGAGATCGGGAAGATCTCCGCTCTGGGGTGAGTTTGCCTGTCGTAAGGTGAAAAAATGGGACAAGCCTCTCCGGCTGAGTTGCGGAAAGCGCAAGGAATTCACTGCGCGGGCTGGGGCCGGACGTCGGTGGAAGCCTGCAGATTGATCTTGGGACGGGGCGGGGGAAATAAGGCCGAGGGTTTGGGCACCGGAGGTGGCTCTTTTGGCCCCAATGGGGAGGCGGTCGCCCTTTCCAGCAACGCCAGCGCCACGTTGTAATCAAACCTTCCCTGCAGTTCGTTGAACTGGGCCTGGGTTAAATTGGACTGGGCATTGATGATATCCAGTTGGATGCCGGCCCCGACGTTGAAGCGGGCCTCCGCCAGCCGCAGGCTTTCCCGGGCCTGCTCCATGTTTTTCTGTTGGGAAATCACGATTTCCTGCGCTTCCTCAAGCTTGACTACCGCATCGCGCACTTGCGTCTCAACCTCCCGACGCTTCTCCTCCGCCGCCACTTCCGCGGCCACCAGCTGGGCCTTGAGCTGATCAAGGCGACCGGTGGTCTGCATTCCGTCAAACAGGGTCCAGGTGCCGGTGATGTTGGCCACCGGACCGTCCAAGGACTGCGTGAAGCTGGAACTGGAAGGATTCTGAATCACATCGTACCCGCCCGTCCCCGTGATTTTGGGAATAAAGGCATCGGCCTTTGCCGCCTTCATCAGCTCATTTTGCCTTTGCATCTCCGCCTTGGTGGCCCGGAGGTCGGGCCGGTTGTTGACGGCGTTGATCAGGGAGGTGTCCAGACTCACGACGGCTGGCTGATAGGGCAGTTCGCCCACCACCTGCACCGGGGGGCTCCAATCGTCGGGCTGTTCCAGCGGGTAGTCCAGAGCCAGAACCCGTGCCAATTCGACTTCGGCGATCCGCTTGTTGTTCCGGGCCCGGATCAGTTGCGGCATGGTGTTGGCGAGCTCCACATCGGCCGTCAGCACGTTGAACTTGGTGACCGTGCCGGCCTTGAACTTTTTTTCCTGCAGGGAAAGCTGCTGCTCCCGCAATCGGACCGCCTCATCCTGAACGTCGATCAACGAACGATTGACCAGAACCGCATAGACGGTTCGCCGTACCTTCAGGATGACCTCATCGATCGTGTTCTGTAACAGCAACACGGATTGACTCTGGGCGATCCGGGCGGCCCTGGTCCGGGACAAGCCCGCTCCTCCGTCGAAGAGCAACTGGCTCACCCGCACCCCCGCGTTCCAGTTCAGTTCGTCCGCGGAAACAAAACCATTCTGCACAAGGATTCCGGAAAGGCTTTTGTTTTGGTAATCAAAGTTCCCTTGGGCCGTGATTTTCGGCAGAAGCTCACTGCGCACCTCAATCGCCACGCCCTCCCTTCTTTTGACTTCCTCCTTCGCCCGGCGAATTTCCGTATTCTGGGCCAGCGCCAAGGCCACACACTGCGCCAGGTCCAGCTTCTGCGAACTGAATTCCGGAACCGCGGACCGGGCCACCGGCAGGGTAACCCCCAGATCTTCCTGGGCTTTTTGCGCCGAGACCGGGGCAATCACCCCCAGTGCCAGGATCAGGGCGCTAGGTCCCAGGTAATTCACGGCAATATTCCTCCATGGCGCGATACACCCTCACCCAGGCATCCTGATCCGGACCATTGAGTTTTTTCAAAATACCCTCCAGATGATAACGCAGTTCCGCCTGCATCTTGCCCACCAGGTCCCGGCCCTTGGGGGTGATCTCCACCAGCTTTTGCCGCCGATCCCCTTTTACGGCGGCACGCCGCACCAAACCCGCCGTCTCCAAACGATCCACCAACCCGGTCGTGGCAGAGGTCGCATGCCCCATCTGCTTGGCAAGATGTCCCATCGGAACGCCCGATTCGGCCGCCAAAAACCCCAGGAGCGTGTACTGAGGGATGGAAAGACGTTTGGCAGATGTTTTCTTGAAGAGATCCAACAGAAAACGCCTCTGCAAAACCGTCGCAATCCGCGCCAATTCGGGCACCCGGGGGTCGGTAATCTCCTTTTCCCGTATTTCCGAGAATTTAATCATGTGGAATATATCATCGGTGAAATATCCACGGCGCACAAGGA
>VHDM01000115.1 GCA_016876055.1 Verrucomicrobiota bacterium | reverse complement strand
TCGCCACGGGTCTGAATCTGCTCAAGCCGTGGCCGCTCAAGTACGTGGTCGACGGGGTTTTGTCCTCGCCGCAGGGGGGCATCGTCCTTCCCTTTCTTTCCGGCATTTGGTCGTTTCCCGCCGCTTTGGCCCTGACCTGTGGCGCGCTCATTGGCATCCATCTGCTCTGGGGAGCGGTGAACCTGGCGCAGACCTACGCCTTAATTGAGATCGGGCTGAAGGCGTTGTTGCGGGTGCGGACGGAGTTGTACGCTTACCTGCAGTCGCTGCCGTTGCGTTTTCACGATGCGCGCCGCAGCACAGACTCCAGTTTCCGGGTGGCCTATGACGCCCAGGCGATCCAGACCTACTTCAACCGCGGCTTTGCCACCATTGTCGGGTCGGTCCTTACCCTGGCTGGAACCTTTGTGGTGATGTTCGGAATGAGCCCGAAGCTGGCGTTCCTGTCCTTGGCGGTGATCCCGTTTCTGATGATGGCGA
This sequence comes from Verrucomicrobiota bacterium, assembly GCA_016876055.1. Taxonomy (GTDB): domain Bacteria; phylum Verrucomicrobiota; class Verrucomicrobiia; order Methylacidiphilales; family Verrucolacustridaceae; genus Verrucolacustris. Next base: position 2,711 of record VHDM01000115.1, on the reverse strand, counting down.
TCGCGCGGTTTGCCGGCCGGATTCGCCGGGAAACGGCGACGTTGCAGGCGCAGGAGAGTGATGTGTTGGCGCGGGCCAACGAGGGACTTTCCAGCATCCGGGTGGTGCACGCCTTTGGCCGGGAATCGCACGAGGTGGATCTGTTCCGGCGGGAAGCACGGGAATCGCTGGAGGCGAACCTGCGGCTGTCGATGACCAACGTGGCGAGCACGCTGGTGGTGGGGACGCTGTTGGCGGCGGGCACAGCGGCCCTTTTGTGGGCCGGAGCAGGGGAGGTGGCGGCCGGGAAAATGACCTTGGGTGATCTGTTGGTGTTTTTGGCCTACCTCGGAATGCTTTATGCGCCGTTGGAGCAGTTGAGCTACACGGCTTGGTCAATGGAGGGGGCGGCGGGCGCGGCGCAGCGGGTGTTTGAAGTTTTGGACGCGCCTGATGAGGTGCCGGATCCGGCCAAGCCGGAAAAACTTCCGGCTGGGTCCGGGGCCATCGAGTTTTGCGGCGTTGGGTTCCGCTATCCACGCGGCGACGAGGTGCTGCATGGGTTGAATTTTACGATTGCGCCCGGGGAGTCGGTGGCGATCGTCGGGGGCACCGGCGCCGGCAAGACCACGCTGATGTCCCTGCTGCCGAGATTTTATGATCCGAGCGAAGGTTCCATCCGCTTTCATGGGATTGATCTACGCCAGCTCACCAAAAAGGATCTGCGTGCGCGCCAGGCGCTGGTCCTGCAAGAGACGGTCCTGCTGAACGGCAGCGTCCGGGAAAACATCGCCTATGGCCGCCCCGGCGCATCGTTCCGGGAGATTCAGAAAGCAGCCGAGGAAGCGCAGGCGGACGGGTTCATCCGGCAGTTGCCCCAGGGATACGACACCCAGGTGGGGGAGCGGGGGGTGATGTTGAGCGGAGGGCAGAGGCAGCGGATCGGGATCGCCCGCGCCTTTTTGCGGGACGCACCCATTTTGCTTTTGGACGAGCCGACCAGCGCGTTGGATGCGGCGACGGAGAAGGAGCTGCTGGGCGTGCTGGGCAAACTGATGAGCCGGCCGACGACTTTGCTGGTCACGCACCGACTGCACGCGGCCCACCGGGCCGACCGGATCCTGGTGCTGGAGCAGGGTCGGTTGGTGGAAGAAGGAAAGGGCGAAGATCTGCTGGCTCGAAAAGGTGCCTACTGGCGCCTCTGGCAATCCGCCTCTAGTTGATTTTTATTTATGTTACAATTGTAACATGAATAAAAAAACAGGCGGGTGATTACATCCAGGGAGGACTAAGGGGCGGTTTTTTCGAAACGGTTGAAGACCTCGGCGGCGTTGGTTTCGGTGAGCTCGAGGCAGTTAGTTTGGCCTTTGGAAACCGGAACTTCCATGAGCCAGTAGGCGACCGCAAAGCGGCTTTTGTACTGCCCGTACAGGGCATATTTTCCGGGGGAGACGTTGGCGAAGGAGAACTCCCCGTTGGTGGAACTTTTCGTGCGGTGGGTGGCGGCGTCGGCGGCAGCCTGGCCGAGCGCCTTGAGATCGAGATTTTTATACCCATCGGCAAAATCGATGCGCACGCCCACGGGATTTTCTTCCCCTTCCGCACTGCGGGTGACCGACAGGCCGTCCGTCCGCCAAGTTTCCATCCGCAACCGCCGAATTTCCGGAATCAGGTTGGTGGGGGCCAGGACCAGGTCCATTCCACCAAGATCCGAGCGGTAGGAGGCGTTTTTGAGCTGGATGGTGGCGCGGCCCGCCACCGTCCCGGCGGCGGGATCCTGGGCTGTCGAAGCCAGGGGGAGAAAAAGGAGAGCGGCCGCCAGCTTGCCAAAGAGGGCGACTGGACGAATCTTAAGAATATGCAGCGTCACCAACAGCCAACTTACCCCCGTTACGGGAAAGGGAAAAGCGGACGATGAAGGAGCCCCGGTACCGAAAGCTGGCCGACCTCTTAACGGGCTACTCCACCGCGCTGAAAAAGGGGGACCGGGTGTGGATTGATGCGGCGGAAATTCCCGACGATTTCGTGGTGGAGCTGATCCGTTCCGTGCGGGCGCGGGGGGCGGATCCCTTTGTCCACCTGCATGCCGGCCAGGTTTCGCGGGAGTTGGGTCGCGGGGTCACCGAAAAGGCCCTGCGTTTCAGCCTGCGGCACGACTTGCGGAAGATGAAGGAGATGCAGGCCTACCTCGCGCTGCGCGGGTCCCAGAACGCCTTTGAGTCAAGTGATGTGCCGGCGGAAAAGCAGAAGCTGGCCGGGAAAATCCTGCGCCCGATTTCCGACCAGCGGATCAACCACACCCGCTGGGTGGTGTTGCGGTGGCCGACGCCGGCGATGGCGCAGGCGGCGGGGATGAGCACCGAATCTTTTGAGGATCTCTTTTTCCGGGTTTGCACTTTGGATTACCGCAAGCTGGCCCGGGCGACGCGACCGCTGGTGCAGCGGATGCGCCGAACGGACCGGGTGCACATCACGGGGCCGGGCACCGACTTGAGGTTTTCGATCCAGGGAATCGGAGTCGTCCCCTGCGTGGGCGAGAGGAACATTCCGGACGGGGAGGTGTTCACCGCACCGGTGAAGGAGAGCGTGGAGGGCCAGGTGACCTTCAATGCGCCGGCGGTCTACCGGGGCATCCCGTTTGACAACGTCCGTCTGAAATTTTCCAAGGGCAAGATCGTGGAGGCCAAGGCTGGGGACAAGAGCCGGCAGTTGGAGCAGATTTTCGACAGCGA
>VHDM01000114.1 GCA_016876055.1 Verrucomicrobiota bacterium | reverse complement strand
TTGATCTGCAGGCGGGTGATAAAGCCTAACTCATCGTTCTCCACCACCGTGTCCTTGCCCCCGCCTCCGGTGAAGGCGTTGTATTCCACGGTGAGGCCCAGGCGGATGAGCCGATTGATATACCAGTTGAGCCCCCAGGAAAACCCGTTCACATCGGTGGCGTTATTAATGGCGGAAACGCCCAACCCGCCTTGGTTTACCGGGCGGAAGGCGTTGGCGCCGACCGCAATGCCGTCGTAGCGGAGGCACATTTCCCAGGCCCCAAGTTGCCCGTTTTTGAAATCGACCGGTTCCAAGGGAACGACTCCGTCCAGGGTGGCGTTTTCCCCCGTCAGCAGAAAGTTCATCGTGACGTTCCAGGCGGTGGTTTCGTAGTTGGTAAAGCCTCCGCCCGCGCCCACTCCCGCGGTGTTGACCCCCTGCTTTTCCGCAATGAATTCACCCAGCAGACCAAAAGGGCCGTAGGTGTAATACAACTGGGGGGAGATGCGCCAATGTTCCCCCTGGGTGTTCAGGCCGTTCGGGAAAGCAAAGAAGGTGTTGCCGCCATCGGTACTATAATTTTGAAAAAGCAGACTGGTGCCGGCGCTGGACTGGCAGGCCCAGCCAATACTTCCGCCAACCCCGAGACGGAGCCCATGGAGCGCCTCGGGAATCTCTTTTTCGTTGAGAAAGGGCTGGGCAAAGAGGCGAAAATATCCGTCCGGTCCGGTATCGTAATCCAGGCCGGTGTTCAGGGTATTGTTGCGGGCGCCGGCCCCCACCATGGCGGCCCAGGATAGCTTTTCATCGAAGGTGCGCCCGTGGACCATCACGCCGATGTCCCGGGACGGGGAAAGGTTGCTGGTGAGAGCCCGCTCGGCGAACGGAAGGTAGGCGTCGTCCGCAAGCTGCTCGAGGGCCACGGGGGGTTTATATTTGCCTGCCTGCACCTGGACATCCTCCAGCGGCTTGTAGTTGAGGAGCGCGTCCGCAATGGTCGTCTGATACGAGGTGGCGTTGGGGGAAGAAAGGGCGAACTCCGGGGCAAAACGAAAATTCCAATCGTCGTAAAAAAAGCCCGAGGCGGCCGGCCGGGCCCGGCGCAGGAGAAACTTGGATTCCTGGGAAGTGCCGGGGTCGACAAATTCACGGTCGTCGATTTGCAGGAGACCCCCCAGGCGGATGGAGTGGCGGTTATCCTTCGAGCGGAAAATCAGGCCTTTCTCCGACACATCCAGTTGGGGCAAAAGTTTGTTGCCTTCCTGCTCGGCGGTGGGAGCGGTTTCCGTGGTGCCGCTGATGTTTTGCTCCATGGTCGGCTGCATTTGCACGCTGGTCGGCAGAACGGGCGGGCGGGTGGGGTCGGCGGTCGTTGCGGACTTTTCTTCCGCGACCGGGGGATTCAGCCGGGCGGGGGGGGCGCCGCCTTGGGCGACCTGTTCCTTGAGCTTTTTTACTTCTTCCATCAGGGACTGGAGCTGGGTTTTGAGGTCGGAAATGGTCTTGGCGGTCTCCTCGTCCACGGCATGAAGCGGGAAGGGCAAGAGCAGCCATGCGCAGGGCACGGCCCAGCGCAGGGATTGTTGAAAGACCCTGAACATACAAGCCCGACAATGAGGGCCCGAAGCGGAGGCCCAAGGGATGCGGGCCTCATCAAACAATAATTCCTGAACAGGGGTGAATAAAATGGGCCTGAGAGGACTCGAACCTCCATGGGTTACCCCAACAGATCCTAAGTCTGTCGCGTCTGCCAGTTTCGCCACAGGCCCGTTTCGAGAGCTTAGTCCCTAAGGTAAAAATCGCGAGTGGAAGGTGGGGTATTCAGGTAGCGGAAAGCGAAACTGAGAAAGCGATGAAAGGTTTAAAATCGACCTCTGACCCCGCCGAAGTTGTTGATGGACAATGAAAAAATAGGGAATTTTCGAATTGGAATTTTAGGAGATGACCGCAGTTGGGGCGAGGGAGGGGCAGGCCTAGGCCCATCCCCGCCAGCAGAAAAAGGGGCGCATCCAGAAGCCAAAAAACGAGTCTAATCCCTTATGAGGTTAAGAGCTCGGGGGCCAAAGTTGCTCATCTTGGCGGTCGGGTTGGGTGGGGGGTTAGCAGGAGTCGGTTGGGCGGGGTTGCCTCTGCCGCCGGCAAGCCAAACACAGCCAGCGGTCGAGAAGCCGGGGCGACTCCCGGAGAGCGTGGCGACCTGGAACCTGCAGTGGTTTCCGGGCAACCGACCGCAACCTTCCGGCAAGGAGCAGCACCGGCACGAGCGGGCAGTGGCCAGAGTCATCAGCGAGCTTGGGGCGGATCTTTGGCTGGTTCAGGAAGTGGTGGATCGGGAGGCCTTAGCGAAGGTTGCCAAGGATTATCCGTGGAGGGTGGTCTCGGATTTTCAGCGGGCGGGCGATGAGGATGCGAACCTGCCGGTGCAGAACGTGGGGATCCTCAGCCAGGTGCCGATTCGGGATTCATGGGAGGTAGGATTTCACAATCTGCCCCTGACGCCGGATCGCCCGGTACGGGGATTTCTCGGGGCTAGGCTAGGAACGAAAAAGAACGGCCTGACCGTGTATACGGTCCACCTGAAAAGCAACCGGGGAGGCAGGGAAGCGTCGGCCCCAAGGAGGGAGCGGGCCATGGACTATCTGAAAAAGGATTGGGAAAAACGAGGATTGGATCCGGAAAAAGACCGGATCCTGGTGGCGGGGGATTTCAACTGCTCCCGGAGGAATCCCGAGTTTGGAGAGGAGCGGACGATTCGGGGTTTGTTGAAGGAGGGATGGGTTTTGGCGACGGATGGGATTCCCTGGCCGGAGGCGGCCACGGTGAGGCCGGATCCTTCTGGAAGGTATCCGGCGGTGGATTTTGATCATATGATCCTTTCACCTGCCTGGGTGAAAGGAGTGGCCCTGCTTCGCCCCGAACCCCCTCGGGAGCAGAGCTACGCAGGGTTTAAGGTGGAAGTAGTTCAGAACCCCAGAGTGCCGAGTGATCATTATCCGGTGGTCTTGCGGTTCCGTAATAAGAAAGAGGCGACCGGCGACCGGCGGTCAGAGGATGCGAAGGTAAATGCGGGGTCAGACCCCTCAGGCTCTGCGGCGGCGGAGGGCGAGGAGGCCGGAGAGGGCAAAGATCAGGAGGCTGGCGGAGGAGGGCTCGGGCACCATGGTCACGCTCAGGACGGTGCCGTCTGTGGTGCCGGTAGCGAAGGCGGAGCCGGTCTGGTTGGCGTTG
>VHDM01000113.1 GCA_016876055.1 Verrucomicrobiota bacterium | reverse complement strand
CGCGCGTTTTCCTGCCGCTGGATAGGCGTCTCAAAAAAGTCGGCCCCCATCAAAATCGACCGCCGGATTTTGCACTCCGTGCCAATCCGTTGCCGGATGCCGACCACGGCATCGTCCAGGACGCTCCGCAAAATGGTGCACCCGTCGGAAATGATTGCCCGGTTGACCTGACTGTTCTCCACGACCGATCCAGGCAGAAAGCGCGCCCGGGTGTAGATCGGCGCCACGTTTAGACCAAAATCAAACTTCGGTTCCGGGGCCAGCAGATCCAGATTCGCCCGGTAAAAGGCCCCGATGGTCCCGATGTCCTCCCAATACCCATCGTACAAGTAGGCCGAGACCTTTCTCTGCCGGATCGCCTCGGGCAGGACATTTTTCCCAAAATCATCCCCCTGGGCTTTGGCCAAGCAGTCCCGCAACACCTCCCGGCGGAAGATGTAAATTCCCATGGAAGCCAGAAAAGGACGATCGGAAGGCAAGCCGGGTGCCGCTGCCAGGGCTTCCAAAATCTTCGGGTCCTTCGGCTTCTCCATAAATTCCGTCACCCGGTGTTGTCCATCCACGCGGAGCAGACCCAACCGCGGGGCGCTTTCCCGGTCCACCGGCAGGGCCGCGATGGTGATGTCTGCCTCGGAGGAGGTGTGTCTTTCGAGCATTTTCCGGAAATCAGCCCGGTACAATTGATCTCCGGATAGAATCAGAACGTGCTCATGGGGGTGGTTGTCAAAATGCACAAGGCCTTGCCGGACGGCGTCAGCGGTTCCCTGGAACCACTGGGTTGCTTCCCGGGTTTTCTGGGCAGCCACAATTTCAATGAACCCTCGGGGAATAAAGTCGTCGAAACGGTAAGCCTGTTGAACATGGCGATGCAGGGAAGAGCTGAGGTACTGGGTGAGAAGAAAGATGCGTTTAATGCCGGAGTTCAGGCTCAGACTGATGGGAATGTCGACCAAGCGGTATTTGCCCCCGATCGGCACAGCGGGCTTGGCGCGGTCGCGGGTGAGTGGAAATAATCGGTTCCCCTCCCCACCCCCTAAAATGACGGTGATGACCTGATCTGCGTTGGCATTTCCCGTCGGGCTCATTCATTGACCCTATCTACGCAAAAATGTAGAACAAGTGCACGATGTGTGGAATTGTTGCCTATGTCGGCCCGCGGGACGCCCAACCCATCCTTTTAGATGCCCTCGGGAGGTTGGAATACCGCGGCTACGATTCTGCCGGTCTGGCCATCCTCAACGGGAAGGGTGTGGAAGTCCGGAAAAAGAGCGGCCGCATTGAGGAACTTGCCAAAGCCTGTCGGGCCAAACCCGTGGAAGGCAAATCCGGCATCAGCCATACCCGCTGGGCCACCCACGGCGCCCCCACCGACACCAACGCCCACCCTCACCTCGATGCGTCCGGCAAGCTAGCCCTCGTTCATAACGGGGTGATTGAAAATTACCTGGAACTAAAACAACACCTGACCAAGGCCGGCCACAAGTTTTCGTCCGACACCGACACGGAGATTCTCGCCCATCTGGTTGGAGAGTCCTTCGAGCACAGCAAGGAAAAGGGCGAAAAGTGCCTGATCGATGCGGTGCGTAAGGCCCTTCAAAAAGTTCAGGGAACCCTCGGCATTGCCGTTCTTCACGCCGACCTTCCCGGGCTCGTCGTCGGCGCCCGGCGCGGCAGTCCGCTCGTCATTGGGGTGGGGAATGGGGAAAACTTTCTCGCTAGCGACACCCAGGCCCTCGCCCCGTACACCGACCGGGTTGTCATTCTTCAGGATCAGGAAATCGTGGCTCTCTATGCCGACCACTTCGACGTTGCCTCTCCTCTAGGACAAAAGGCCGTCCATGTGGAAAAAATTGAGAATGGGGTCGCCAGCAGCGACAAAGGTTCCCACCCGCACTTCATGCTCAAGGAGATCTTTGAGCAGCCGGAAACCGTCCGCAACGCCTTCCGGGGTCGTCTGGATTTGGAGGAGTCTTCAACCAAGCTGGGTGGCCTTAATCTTTCGTTGGACCAGCTCCGCGAGTACGAGCGGATTTTCGTCATCGGCTGCGGCACCGCCCTGCACGCCGGCATGGTTGGCAAATACCTGATCGAGACCCTCGCTAAAATTCCGGTCGACACCCAGCACGCCAGCGAATTTCGCTACAGCGACTCCCCCGTTCATCCTAAAACCCTTTTTTTTGCCGTCAGCCAATCCGGTGAGACCGCCGACACCCTTGGGGCTCTCCGGGAAGCCAAGCGCCGCGGCTTCCGCTGCTTGGGAATTTGCAACAACGTTTCCAGCACCATCGCCCGGGAAAGCGACGGCGGGGTTTACATGCACGCCGGGCCGGAGATCGGCGTGGCCGCCACCAAGTCCTTCACCTCCCAGGTGGTGATCTTCACCCTGCTGGCGATTCTTTTGGGGCGCCTTCACTCCTTGTCGGCCGCAGACAGTCGGCGACTCATTGAGGCCCTGCAGCAACTGCCCGATCATCTTCATGCCTTGCTCAAACGCTCGGACGAGGTCCGCAAAATTGCCGCGAAATTCGCCTCCGCCAGATCGATGCTCTTTCTGGGGCGGCTCGCTAACTTCCCCATCGCCCTGGAAGGGGCCCTCAAAATGAAGGAGGTCACTTACGTTCATGCCGAGGGCTATCCGGCGGCCGAATTAAAACATGGCGTGATCGCCCTGGTCGATAAAGACACCCCCACCGTGCTCGTCGCCACCCATGATGGGGTTTACGACAAGAACCTGAGCAACCTGCAGGAGGTGAAAGCCCGCGGCGGACCGATCCTGGCCGTGGCCCATGAAGGGGACCAAAAAATCGGTGGCCTGGCCGATGCCGTATTCTCCGTTCCCAAGACCCATGAGCTGATTCAACCCATCTTGAATGTGATTCCACTCCAGCTTTTTTCCTACCATACGGCGGTGGCCCTGAATCGAGATGTCGACAAGCCCCGCAACTTGGCAAAGTCTGTCACCGTCGAGTAACCACAGGTCGCCTCGGTCCCTTGGGGATTGCCCCGGCTGGAAAAAGGGGTATTTTTTCGAAGCCACGGCCCTATCGTCTAGCTGGTTAGGACACGGCCCTCTCAAGGCCGGAGCACGGGTTCGAGCCCCGTTAGGGCTAGTGAATATTTTTAAATTCAGGAGTTGCTTCGCGGATGATTCTTGGCTGAAATTTTATTTCCTCGGAATGAAAACAAGGCTGAATCCCAAGAACAACCACAATCCCAAACTCGCGATCCTCCGCGAGATCAAACGAAGCCAAGGTCTCTCGGTCACCGA
>VHDM01000112.1 GCA_016876055.1 Verrucomicrobiota bacterium | reverse complement strand
GTCAGCAGCAGGATCTGCTCGGGCGCCACGCCCTGCTCCACCAGATACGCCACGCGGTAGGTCAGGGTCCGGGTCTTGCCACTGCCGGCACCCGCGATCACCAAAATCGGGCCCGGCGGGGCCGTCACCGCCGCCAGCTGTTCCGGATTCAACTCCCCGGCGTAGTCGATTCCCGGCCCGCCCGCCGGCCGGCCCTCCTCCCTTAAAATGTATTCCACGCGCACACCTCGTCCGCCAAAGCTCCCTCGTAAAGCGCCCGACCCACGATCACCCCTTCCACCCCGCCAGCCTTGTCCAAGGCCTGCAGATCCTTCCACCCGCTGATGCCCCCGGAGGCGATCACCTTTCCGGAAAAGGCCTTCACCATCTCCTGCACCGCCGGGATATTCGGCCCGGTCATCATCCCATCCCGGGTCACGTCGGTATAAATAATCCGGATCACCCCGGCCTCGGACATCTTGGCGGCCAGATCCTTGGCCTTCCAACCGCTCGGCTTCGTCCAGCCCCTCGTTTCCACCACCCCGTTGCGGGCATCAATCCCCACGACCACCTTCTCCGGCCCAAACCGCTGCACGGCCTCCTTGATCCGCTCCGGCTCGTCACAGGCGATGCTTCCGAAAATCACCCGGGTCGCCCCCGTCTTTAGGATTTTCTCCGCCACCGCCAGATCCCGGATTCCTCCCCCCACCTCACAAGGCATTTTCACCGTGCGGGCGATCTGCCCGATCATTTCCAGGTTCCGCATCTGCCCATCAAAGGCCCCCTCGAGGTCGACCAGATGCAACACCCGGCCCCCTGCCTTTTCCCAACGCCGGGCACAACCCATCGGATCCGTGCTGTAGACTTTCTTTTCGGTGGCTTTGCCTTGGGCCAGACGCACCACCTCTCCGGCCATCAGATCGATCGAAGGAATAACAAACATCAATCCATGCCCAGCTTCTTGCGACCATCTGCCGTGATCATTTGCGGCCCCCAGGGCGGATCCCACACCACCTCCACCTGCGCCTCCTGGATCCCCTCCAGGGATAAAATCTTCTGTCGCGCATCCGCCGCAATCGAGGGCCCCATTCCGCATCCCTGCGCCGTCAGGGTCATCTTCACCTCCACCCGCCGGCCGCCCCCGTCCGTCTTTTTCATTTCCATGCTGTAGATCAGCCCCAGATCCACGATGTTCACGGGAATCTCCGGGTCATAGCAGGTCTTCAGCACCGCCCAGACCGCATCCTCACCCGCCGCCCCGCCGGTCGACTGGGTCTCCGTGGAGACTTTCTTCCCGAGCGCATCCGCGTCCTTGCCTTGAATCCGGAACAGCCCGCCCTCATGGGGGGTGTGCACCGTAAAAGTCCCTCCCAAATCCTGCGTGATAATCACCTCCGTGCCGGCCGGCAGCTTTTTCGTCGTTCCGGCCGGGATGGCCACGGCCTCCACTTCCCTCTGCAGCTTGATCTCTTCGCTCATGATGAGTGGTTTAGCAGTTTAGCCCTTCGCTACGAAGCATGACTTCAGCTTCAGGCAATGCCCGCCCCCCAAAGCACCCGCTTCGGCTCATGCACCCTCCAGACCATCGGTTGCCTCCGCGCCAGCAGCTCCCGGTTCCACCAGTCCAGCGCCTCCTCCCGGTCTTTCATCTTCTTCTCCCTTTTGGTGGCCTCGAGAAACGATTTTCGGGACAGCCCCCAAAGCAGCGGCCGCTCCAGCTCCGACCAGTCCGCCTCCAGCAGCGCCCGGTTGTGCTCCACCGTCTTGCCAAAACCGATGCCTGCATCGGGCAGGATCCGGGAGCGGTCGATCCCTGCCGCCACCAAGGTCTCCATGCGCCCTGCCAGAAATTCCCGGATCTCCGCCACCACATCCCGGTAGTTGGGATTGTTCTGCATCTCCTGCGGCCGACCAGCCGCATGCATGCACACGTAGCCCACCCGGCTTCGCGCCACTAAGTCGATCATTCCCTCATCCCATCGACCCCCACCCACATCGTTCACCACATCCACCCCGGCCTCCTCAATCGCCGCCCGGGCCACCTCTGCCTTGTAGGTGTCCACGGACAGGAACGCCTCCGGCCTTTCCTTACGCAGCTCCTTCAACACGGGAATCACCCGGGCCCGCTCCTCCTTGGCCGAGACCGGCTCCGCCCCCGGCCGGGTCGACTCTCCCCCCACGTCCACCCCATCCCCCTCGGCCAATAAAGTTAGGCCCTGCCGGACGGCTTCGGCCTGCCGCACAAACTTCCCGCCATCGGAAAAGGAGTCGGGCGTGACATTGAGAATTCCCAAACAAAAGGGCCGCTCGGCCGACAGCTCAATGGTCCGATCCCCGCAAAGCCACGGTTCCGTGGCGGATACCGGCATGGGCGGGAAGGTTCCTTAAGCCCCGGCGGGCGCGCCTTCCAGACCCGGCAGAATCGTGCCCTTGTCCTTCACCTTCTCCACCGGACGGTTGGCCGGCAATGGCTCGCTCGGCGCCGGCGAACTCGGCGCGGTCAGCCCCTTGGGTGGGGGATTCATCATCCGGCCATGCTTCACGATCTCCTCCACCTGCGACCCGTCCAACGTCTCATACTCCAGCAAAGCCGCCGCGATCTTCTCCACGGTGTCCCGGTGTTCCCCGAGGATTTGCTTGGCCCGATCGTAAGCCCCGTTGACGATCTGGTGCACCTCCTCGTCGATCTCCCGGGCGGTCTGCTCGCTATAGCCCCGCGAGCGCCCGATTTCCCGGCCGAGAAACACATAATCCTCATGGTCGCCATACTCCACCATCCCCATTCGGTTGCTCATCCCCCATTCGCAGACCATCTTTTTGGCATACCAAGTGGCCATCTTGATGTCGCCGCTCGCCCCGCTGGAAATATCCCCGATAAACATCTCCTCGGCCACCCGCCCCCCCATCGCCACGCAAAGATCATCCGTCACCTTCTGTTTGCCGTACCCGTACCGATCCTCCACGGGCAACATCATCGTCACCCCCAGCGCCGGACCCCGCGGGATGATGGACACCTTGTGCAGCGGGTCGGTGTGCTCGAGGACAATGTTCAACAGGGCATGACCGGCCTCATGGTACGCGGTCAGCTTTTTCTGCTCATCGCTCATCGCCAGGCTCCGCCGCTCCCGGCCGAACCTTACCTTGTCCCGCGCCTCCTCCAGATCCTTCTGGGTGATCGCCTCCGCGTCACGCCGCGCCGCCAGCAACGCGGCCTCATTGATCACGTTGGCCAATTCCGCGCCCGAAAATCCCGGCGTGCTTCTCGCCAAGGTCGACCAACAGACCTCCGGTGCCGCCTTCACCTTCTTGGCGTGCAC
>VHDM01000111.1 GCA_016876055.1 Verrucomicrobiota bacterium | reverse complement strand
CGGTGGACGTGTATGTGTCCGGATGCCCGCCCCGCCCGGAGGCGGTGTTGGAGGCGCTCATGAAACTTCAGGACAAGATCGCCAAGAGCCGTGGGGTGGTTCTGAGCCAAAAACAGGCGGCATGAGCGAAGTCGCCGCCGACGCCACCGCGGATCTCGTTTCCGCCGTCAAGATTCTGCCGGAGTTCCGGGGGGAGAGTTCCTGGGAGGTTCCGAAGGAAAAACTTCTCGAGCTGATGCGCGCTCTCAAAGAAGAGGGAATGACCTACCTGGTGGACATCACCGCCGTGGACAACCATGGGGAGGACCCTCGGTTTGAAATGGTGTACGAGCTCTGCGACCTTACCGCCCGGCGGCATCTCCGGGTGAAGACCCGCGTGCCAGAGGGAGAGGCGGTGCCGTCGGTCTCTTCCGTTTGGAGGGGTGCGGATTGGCATGAGCGGGAGGCTTGGGACATGGTGGGTGTGAAGATTTCCGGCCACCCGGATCTGCGCCGCATCCTGATGTGGGACGGCTATCCGCACCATCCACTCCGCAAGGATTTCCCGCTGGAGGGCCTGCCCACGGAGATGCCGGACATCGCCTTTACGGCCAAGGCTCCGCTGGAGGGCGGTCCCTTTGTGACGAGCCCGGCACCTTTCTCCCACGAGCGTGAACCGCGCGCCCGCCCGGCGGAGGAAAAAAGCCTGTGAGCACGGCGGCCACCACGATGGAGTTCGGTGACACGCTGACCCGCACCGCGGAGATGGCGCCGCAGTTGGACGTCGGGGAAAAGCTCGTCCTCAACATCGGCCCGTCCCATCCCAGTACCCACGGGGTTTTACGGTTGGTGCTGGAGTTGGACGGGGAAGTGATCACCAAGGCGGACTGCGATATCGGTTATCTCCACCGCGGGGATGAGAAGATTGCGGAGAACATGACGTGGAATCAGTTCGTTCCTTACACCGACCGACTCGACTATCTGGCGCCTCTGGCCAACAATGTGGCTTACACCTGTGCGGTGGAAAAGTTGATGGGCTACGAACTGCCGCCCCGGGCCAGGGTGACCCGGGTGATCTGTTGTGAATTGGCCCGCATTTCGGCCCATCTCTTGGGGCTAGGTGCTTTCGCCATGGATGTCGGCGCGATGACGATGTTTCTCTACACCTTCACGGAGCGGGAAAAGATCTACAACCTGATTGAACTCCTCACCGGGGCCCGTTTCACCACCAGCTTCACCCGCGTGGGCGGGCAGACCCGGGATCTGCCGCCCGGTTTTCTGGAGGGGGTGAAGGAGTTCAGCGAGCAATTCGTGGGGCGGTTGGATGAGTTTGGAAAAATGTTGAACCGCAACCGCATCTTTGTCGACCGCACCAAGGATGTGGGAGTGATTTCGGCCGAGACGGCCCTTGATTTCGGTCTGACCGGGCCAAACCTCCGTGGCTCGGGCCACGGCTACGACGTCCGAAAATCTTTCCCTTATCTTGGCTACGAGACATACGACTTCGAGGTTCCGGTCGGCCAAGCCGGGGACTGCTACGATCGGTTTGCCGTCCGGATGGAAGAGATGCGGCAGAGCGTAAAAATTCTCCTCCAGGCGGTGGCCAAGATGCCGGAAGGAGCTTGGATGGTGGAGGATCCGAAGAACGTGCTTCCCCCCAAGGACAAGGTGCTCACCAAAATGGAGGAGTTGATCCATCAATTTCTCGTGGTGACGCAGGGTCCAGATGCTCCTCCGGGGGAGATTTATTTTGGGGCGGAAAATCCCAAGGGGGAGTTGGGTTTCTACCTGAACAGCCGGGGTGGGGGCGTACCGCACCGACTGAAGATCCGGGCTCCTTCGTTCTGCAATCTGGGCATCCTTAACACCCTTTTGCCCGGGCACACGGTCAGCGATGTACCGGCCATCTTGGGTAGTATCGATTTTGTGATGGGGGAATGCGACCGATGAGCCTGCCACTTGAAGCCGGAACCGAAGCCTGCGCCGGACCGGAAAAGGGCGAGATTTCTGCCGACCTGGTCCGCAAGGCCGACGAAATCGTTAGGCAGTATCCTGCGTCCAAGCGGAGCGCGGTACTGCCCCTCTTGCACCTTTGGCAGGAGCAGTTCGGCTACCTCGGCCCGCGGGGGGTGGAATGGATATCCCAAAAGCTGGACCTGCAGGAAATTCAGGTGTTGGAGTTGGTCACGTTTTATCCCTGGTTCCGGCAGCGGCCTTACGGGCGATTCCACTTTCGTGTCTGCAGGACTTTGCCTTGCGCTCTCGGCGGGGCTGGCAAGACCTTTGCGGCTTTGGAGAAGCTGATGGGCGTGAAAGGGGATCCGCACCATGGGGCGTTGGTCAGCGAGGACGGCAGATTTTCCCTGGAGTACGCGGAGTGTCTGGCGTCCTGCGGGACGGCTCCGGTGATTCTCTGTAATGACGACTTTCATGAAAAAGTGGACGAAGCACGCGCGGCCGAGCTGGTCGCGGCGTGCAAATAAGGCGTGATGGCGGTGAAAGAGCGGCGCCTGATCCTGAAACATGTGGATGCCCCCGGCTACACGCCGGACCTTGCCTGTTATCGGAAACACGGGGGATACGAGAATTTGAAGAAGGGTCTCGCCATGGGGGCCCACGCCATCCGTGAGGAGGTGAAGAAAAGTCAGTTGCGCGGGCGCGGCGGGGCCGGTTTTTCCACCGGGATGAAGTGGGGCTTTATCGATCCCGCCAAGGTGACCAAACCGATTTATCTGATCTGCAACGCGGACGAGTCGGAACCCGGCACCTTCAAGGACCGGCAGATCATCCATAAGGATCCGCACCAACTATTGGAGGGGATGATTCTTAGCTGCTTCGCCAACGGGGTGAAGCTGGCCTACCTCTACATCCGCTGTGAATTCACCACGGGATGGAAGGTGCTGGAAAAAGCGATCGCGGAGGCCAAGGCGGCGGGCTTCCTCGGGAAAAATATTCTTAGCAGCGGCTACGACCTTGAGATTTATGTCCACCGCGGTGCCGGGGCCTACATCTGTGGCGAGGAGACCGGCCTGATCGAATCTCTCGAAGGCAAGCGGGCCTATCCGCGGATCAAGCCGCCCTATTTCCCGGCCGTGTTGGGCCTCTACATGTGTCCCACGATCGTCAACAACGTGGAGACCCTCTGCAATGTGAAGCACATCGTGGAGATGGGGGGAGATGCCTTTGCCAAGATCGGGAGGCCGAACAATACCGGAACGCGAATTCTCTGCGTGAGCGGGGACGTGGTGAAGCCGGGTTATTACGAGTTTGAGTGCGGGGCGCTCACGATGGGGGAACTGATTCACAATGTCTGCGGCGGAATCCGGGACGGCAACCGGCTTAAGGC
>VHDM01000110.1 GCA_016876055.1 Verrucomicrobiota bacterium | reverse complement strand
TGAACCGCTTCCTTTCGGTGGAGCTCAGCGCGTTCTACATTGATGCCTGCAAAGACCGGATCTACTGCGACGCGGAAAACGATCCGGGCCGTCGCTCAGCCCAGACCACCATGCACGAGATTCTCGACACCCTGGTCCGGTTGGCCGCCCCGGTGTTGGCGTTCACCGCCGAGGAGGCATGGGAAACCCTGACGGAAAAAAAGAAGGGATCGATCCATTTGCAGACCTTTCGGGAGGTTGGGTTGCCGTCGGGCTGGAATGGAGAAGAGGAGGCCAGGTGGGAAAAGCTGTTGGCGGTGCGGGCCAAGGTGAATGAGGCACTGGAGAAGGAGAGGCAGGCGAAGAAAATTGGCAAAAGCTTGGAAGCAGAAGTCCTGCTTGAGGGCGGAGGGCTGAGGTCAGAGGACGGAGGACTGTTGGAAGAGATCTGCCTAGTGAGTCAACTGGAGATCAAGGCCGGGGCCGGAGAGGTGGTGGTCAAGGTGGCGCCGGCGCGAGGGACGCGGTGTGCGCGCTGCTGGAAATACGAGGAAAGTGTGGGGCGGGACCCGGAGCATCCGGAGCTTTGTGAGCGCTGTGCGAAGGTCGTGAAGGAGGCGGCGGCTTGAGTTCAGGCCGGTGCGGGGGCGGGTGGTTCTGGCCCGTCGCCTCAGTGATTCTGATTTCCGACCAGGCCCTCAAACTGTGGGCCGAGCAAGCCTTGAAGTTGGGCGCGAGCGAGACGGTCATCCCGGGTTTTTTCTCCCTGACCCGGGTGCACAACACCGGGGTGGCTTTCGGACTGGCCCAGGGGAACAACCTGCTGACCGGACTTTTGGCTGCCGGGATCCTGATCTGGGCGGCGTGGATGGCGCGGAGCTGGGATTGGAGCCGCCGCTTTGTTCAGGTGGTCACGGCGATGGTGGCGGCCGGAGCGGTGGGGAATCTGATCGACCGGGTACGACTCGGCTATGTGTTGGATTTCTTTGATTTCCACATCCGCGGATGGAGCTGGCCGGCGTTCAACATCGCCGATGCCTGCATCAGCGTGGGAGTGGGGTGGTTGGTGGTGAGTTGGTTGATCGGCAAATCGCCGGAAGCGGTGGCGGGTCGCGGGTAACGGGTAGATTCGAAAAGCGAAATTCGGAAAGCGGAAAGAAGCTTTAGAAAATCAACTAGCTGTTTTTGATGCGGGGATCGCCGTCGGGAGAGTTTTTGTGGTGGAGCTGGACCCTGCGGACATGGTGCATGGCGAATGCGCCGCCCAGAGCGAAAAGGATCATCACCGGATACCAGGTGCCCCAGCCGAACTTTTGGATGAGCAGGCCGGTGGTGAACAGGCAGACGGCGGAGCCGTAGTACTGGAAGGAGTCGATCACCCCGGCGGCAAAACCGGCCATTTTCTTGCCGCCGATATCCATGGGGGCGGCGGCGCCGACCACGGAGTGGGTGGAGTTCACCGTGAGGGAGACGAGGACCAGGAAAATGCCGGCCAAGGTGACCCCGAAGAGACCGGGCTTGATCAGGCCGGAGAACATCATCAGTGCGGCCAAGGCAATGACCCCCGCTTCGAGCAGATAGAGAAAACGGGCGACCGGAGAACGGTGGCCGGCGAAGAACTTGTCCGAAACCCACCCTGAAAGGACCGATCCAAGGATCGCGGTGGTGGTCATGAGGTTGAGGATGATGAGAACGGAGAGGGGGCGGGCTTTCATATCGATGCCCAGTTGCTGGGTGAAGAAGAGGACGGAGAGCTGATCGGAGCTGTGGCGAACGGCCCCGGTGCAGGCGTAGGCGGCGGCGTAGAACCAGACGAGCGGGTGGGTGAAAATCGTGGTGAAGCTTTCCTTGAGGGAGACCCGGGTGCCGACGCTGTCGTCGAGCTCGTCCTTGATCACGCCGGGAAATCCGGCGGCGGCGGGCTCCTCCTTGACGGTAAAAGCCATGAAGACGGCGGCGGCGGCCGTGACAAAGGGCGGGATAATGAAGAGGACCCGCCAGGTGCCCGGTTCCACCACCCAGGTGCCGATGAACCAGAGTCCCACGGTGAATCCGCCCAGCAGGTAGGGGGCGAGGGTGTTGATGGCGTACTGCCCCATCTGAATCATGATCCCGAAGATCCCGGAAAATGTGCCGCGTTCCTGCCGGGCGAACCAGGCGGCATTGATTTTGATCATGCCCGGGGCGCCGCAAGACTGAAACCAGCCGTTGAGGATGGCGATCAGGCCGAAGGTGGCGAGGGTGCCGACAAAGGAAGAGAATCCGAAGATAAAGTTACAGAGGATGGTGCCGGCCGCGCCGATCAGCATGGAAGTTTTGCCCCCGATGCGGTCCGCGAGCAGGCCGTTGACCAGTTGACCGGTGCCGTAGGCGAGGGACCAGACCACAAAGATCTGGGTGATATCGGCCACGTTGAAGCCGAACTCCTCGACCATGCCCGGGGTGGCGAAGCGGAAGTTGTAACGGGCCATGTAGTAGGAGGCGTAGAGCCCCCCGAGGGCACCCCAATTCAGGCCCCGGGCAGCACGAAAACCCGGCGGGTAATGGGGGCGGGGAGCCAAAGTGGCCGACATCCCCACCAATTTATCTCTTCACCCCAAGCGGGGAACAGGAAAGAGGATGGGGTTTGCGGATATCTTTGGGCAGGATTCTCCGATGCACCTGCAGGCCTACCGGCATTTGATTTGGGATTGGAACGGCACGTTGCTCGACGATGCCTGGCTATGCCGGGACATTATGAATGGCCAATTGCGCCAGCGTGGCCTGCCGTTGCTGAGCCAGCAGAAGTATGAGGAGATTTTTGATTTTCCCGTGGAAAGGTACTACCGGGCGGTGGGATTTGACTGGAGCCGGGAAAGTTTTCAGGAGGCCGGAACCGAGTTCATCGCGGAGTACGAAAAACGAAAGAAGGAATGCTCCCTCCAGCCGGGGGCGCAGGTTTTGTTGGAGAGGATTGCCGCGGGGGGCCGGTCCCAAGCGGTGCTTTCCGCCTATTCCCACCATTCGTTGGATGAGTTTCTGGATCATTTTGGGGTGCGGAAGCATTTTCGTTCCATCGCGGGAAGTCGGGACCACTATGCGGCCGGCAAGGTGGAGCACGGCTTGAAAATGCTGGGGGAGCTGCCTGTTTCCCCGCGGGAAACTCTGCTCATCGGCGACACGACCCACGACGCGGAGGTGGCGAAAGCCATGGGGGTCGACTGTGTGCTGGTGCCGTGCGGGCACAACAGCCGCGTCCGGTTGCAGGCCTGCGGGGTGGCGCTGGTGGAAAGCCTCGCGGCCATCCGGTTGGATTAGGAATTCCGCGGGAATCGAAAAACGCTAGGGTGAAAGTCGAATGAAGGTGGCACTT
>VHDM01000109.1 GCA_016876055.1 Verrucomicrobiota bacterium | reverse complement strand
TGGGTCACACAGTGGGTGAGGTCAGTGCTGTAGGTCACTGAAAGCGCAGGGTTTGGAGTGGTGGACGGCACAGGGTTCGAACCTGTGACCCCTGCCGTGTGAAGACGCCAGCCAGTTTTTATTCTCAATGAAAATCAATGGCTTACAGGGATTCTGAACTACTGTAGTTAAAAAGTAATTAACTCACGGGCACGGGTTCTGCTCAGAACCAGGGTCTGCTCAAGAGCAGACCCTGCTCGTGAAGTGTCCGGAAACAGGACAGCAAAAGAGCGGACCCTGCTTTTGGTCGCCCACGATACGTTCGATTCGCGAACCTAGTCCTCTTGCTCAAACGACCCTCAGGCGCTTAAATAGTGCGATAACGTGAGCCGGTTTCCCAGGCACCGCAATAAAAAAATACAATCACGGGTACAGCTGTCCCAGTCACATTTTGCGTGGCGGGATAAAACTCAACACGCTGTCGCGCCGAGGGCCCATAGCTTAAGGACACTGAGGCCGCTTGGGGAGATTTAGAAATCGCATTCAGAACATCCAGGCTCGAGCAGCCGGAGAGAACAGATGCGCTGAGCGCAGCAAGAACCGACTTCAACCACATCATGGAATTTAGATGATAAAAACTGAGGGAAAAATTCGAAATGGTCGGGGCGAGATGATTCGAACATCCGACCCCTTGCACCCCATTCACACCAGAACCGACCTTATTAAATTGGATCGCAAGAACGGTCTGTAGGAGAACAACAAAATCCGGGCACTGCCTGGCGACAAACTGCGCACTATCCTCTAGTCTGACTACAAGCGTATCGTCATCTGACAAGAGTATTCTCAAGATCGCGCCACAAAAGTAACCATATGTCGTATCGGAAACTTCTGCGGGATTATTGTCCCAGCATCTGTCCCGCACGAAATCGGGGCATCTGATGAACCTGGTCTCTCGATTGAGAATGGCCGTGCTGCCCTTGTGCACATGCAAAAGCCTGTCAGGGCCGGTTTGATTACACTGCTAGCTGCTCGTCCAAACAAGAGGAGCGCGCATGGGATTCTGAGCGGCTGTAAGACGATTCCGAGTGGGTCTGGTAGTCGCGGTCAAACGCCTCAACACTCTATGACAACAAACCCCCCGGGGTCCGGCGCGTGCTTGGGCCATTCGCCCACACTGGTGATTTTCCTGCTCCCCGCAACAGATAAATAAGCTACTGCCCGAATGACCCCGGCATGTGTGACCCAAACCGCCTCTTGCACCGCCTGATTGCGTAACTCTTCGATGGCATCGGCCACACGTTGGATCACTTGCTGCGTGCTTTCTACACCGCCAAAACGGTAATAGGCGAAATCGGCCATCCAGTCATCAAATGCAGTCTGAGGAATTTTGTCCCAGGGCTGAAGCTCCCAAGACCCAAAGTCCATTTCATTCAGGCGTTGATCGACCACTGGCGGCTGAAGATCGGAGCGCAAGCGGCAAAGTTCCAGCGCTAGCTGCTGGGCTCGTTTCAGACCCGACACCCTCAGGGGTAATTTCAGCGGCAACTCTTTTGCGGCGGCTTGTGCAGCCTTTAGACTAAGATGAGCGATAGCAGTTAAGTCGCTCGCACCGTAACAAAGCCCCTCGTCCAGGTCGACCTTCGCGTGACGTAATAGCCAGAGCTTCACCAGCACCTCATAAGGCCAGCGCCAAGCCAAGATAAAACAATAGCTCGCTGAGCTGCTGCGTCGTGCCGAGACCATCGCCGGTAAAGCCCTGCAGGCGCTGCTGCAATAGTCGCCACGTCCACGCGAAGCCGGCCAGCGCGCCCAGTACCCCAGCGAGCCAGGGTAAGTCTGGAGCCATCGAGATGGCCAGCGCCATGGCGGCCGCCCACCACGTAAGACCTGCCAACAGCCCCGCGGCACTGATCGTCTCGGCTAGGGGCTTACTCTTGGACTGAGCGGTATCGCCTACATGTGGCAGCGTGCTGATCACAAAGAGGGGCGTCAAGCGAGACGTAACATGCGCAGCGAATAGCACCCAGGCCGCCTGCTGGGCTCCACCGGCTTGCGTGAGTAAACCCAGCAGAAGCACCTTAGCCAGCAGGGCCAGCATAAGGGCGAGGGCGCCATAACTGCCAATTCGCGAGTCCTTCATGATCTCCAGTGCGCGCTCGCGGCCCACAGCACCACCCAGCCCGTCGGCCGTGTCGGCAAGGCCGTCTTCGTGGAATGCGCCGGTTAGCCAGACACTAAAGGCAGTGCTCAGCACCGCCGCCACCCAGGGTGCAGCCGGCTGGACCGCCAAGGTCTGCAGCAGCCCCAAGAACACCAGCGCTGTCAGACCGCCCACCACGCAGCCTACGCCAGGAAAGTGTGCCGCGCTGGCGCGCAGCATAACGGGCGAATATCCTACCCAGTCTGCAAGCCGCCCTGTGACAGGGATTCGGGTGAAGAACTGAATAGCGATCAAAAAGTGCCGGATAGGGGACATGCGTCTAGCGCGCCACGACTTGAGCTTCGCTCTGTCTCGACACACCGGCCGAATCGAAGCTAGCCATCTCGTGAAGGATTGCACAAGCGCTGATAAGCAGCGGCCAAGCCAAGGCTGCTCCCGAGCCCTCGCCCAAGCGCAGGCCGAGGTCCAACAGCGGCTGGGCACGCAGGTGTGACAGCATTTGCGAGTGGCCGCGTTCGCCTGAACGGTGGGAGAAGACGCAGCGCTGCAGCACAGCGGGCTGCAGCTTGCTCGCCACCAGCACGGCGGAGGTGGTGATGAAGCCGTCTACCACGATAACGCGGCGCTCCGCCGCAGCCTGCAGCACCGAGCCGACCATGGTGGCGATCTCGAAACCACCGAAGGCCGCGAGCGCCTCGAGCGGCGCCTTGGCGTTCGGGTGCCGGGCCTGCACTTCTTGAAGAATCTCGATTTTCCTCTGCAACGCTTGAGCATCAAGACCGGTACCCGCGCCGGTGCAGTCCAAAATAGACAGGCCAGTGAGTCGGCTCATGAGCAAGGAGGCAGCTGAGGTATTGCCAATTCCCATCTCGCCAAGCAGCAGCGCATTACCTGGTAGGCCCAGGACCAACGCGGCTCCGTTAGCTAGCGCTTGATCGCAATGTTCGGCGCTCATCGCCGTGCCCTCGAGCGCATCGGCGGTACCAGGCGCAATCTTGAGGATCAACAAACGGGCGCGAGGCGCGAAATTGTGTCGCACTCCGCAGTCCACGACCGTTAGACCGATACCGTTTTGACGTGCCAGCACGCTAACGGCCGCGCCGCCAGCCAAGATGTTCTCGACCATCTGCCATGTCACATCGCTGGGATAGGCTGAGACCTTGCGCGCTGCGAGACCGTGGTCGCCTGCGAATACCACCAGCTGCGGTTCGTTCAGCTCAGGTGCTTCGCTGCCCAGCGTCAGGCCGATTCGTTGCGCCACATGTTCGATCTGGCCCAGTGAGCCGACTGGCTTGGTCTTGTTGTCCAGCAGTTGCTGCAAACGGGCGGCTAA
>VHDM01000108.1 GCA_016876055.1 Verrucomicrobiota bacterium | reverse complement strand
TTCGTCAACTTCACCTATGTGCCCCGGCCCAATGTTCGGCCCACGGAATTCGCCGGCTTTGACAATCGCGTGAACTCCCCCCTGGCCCAGCCGCTGAATCCAACGCTCTACAATTCCATTGATTCCATTGATCAATTGCTGGTGGTCCGGCCGGGACTGATGAATCGAATCCAAACCAAGCGGGACGGGGCGCCCTACGAGCTGGCCAACTGGAAATTATACGGGGATTACCAGCCGATCCGGCCAACCTTACCAGGTTTGAACACCGCCTCCGTGCAGATTCCCGAAACGGTAAACTCGGACTTTCCCCAAATCTACAACGAGCTGAATGTGATGCCGGTGCCGTGGTGGACAGCCACGGTCGGCGCCTCGACTGCGGTCAGCGGAAACGGCTTTAACTCCCTTAACTTGGGAAGCCGTTGGCAGATCATTCCTGCTTTAGAGCTGAATTTGGGATATTCATTTCTTGAGTCCTTTGCCTATGTCGATGCCCTCAACAATCAAGTCCTCACCAATACTCAAACCCAAGTCTTCAACGGCAGTGCCAGCTATCGGCTGAACGAAAGTTGGTTCTGCAATGCCGGGGTGACCTACTCAATGAATCCGGGCCTTCTGCAGCAGGTGAACTTCGGCATTTACCGTGATATTGGAGCCTGGATTTTGGGGGCAGCCGTGGCCAACCGGCAAAACCAGGGCTCCCCATCGGAATTTGTTGCCTTGGCCACCCTGACGCTCAAGGCGTTTCCTGAACTGCCGCTTGGCTTCAATCAGGCGCCCACCAGCAGCGGGGTTTCCTTCGCCGGCCAGCAGCAGGGTTACTAGGCGGGAATTTCCGGACCGGGCACCTATCTGAAAGCCAACGTCACGGTCGTGCTCGGCCTGCAATGGGGGGACGAGGGAAAAGGGAAAATCCTTGATGTGATGGCCGGGGAGGCGGACTGGGTCTTTCGCGCCCAAGGTGGCAACAACGCCGGTCACACCGTCGAGATCGGCCGAGAGAAATACGTCCTCCATTTGGTCCCCTCCGGCATTTTGCGATCCGGCGTCTCCTGCCTGATCGCGGGCGGGACGGTGGTGGACCCAGCTGGTCTGGTTTCCGAAATTCAAGGCCTGCATGAGCGGGGGATCCGAACCAAAGGTCGTCTCTACCTCTCCTCCCAAGCCCATTTGGTGCTCCCTCAACACCGGGCCATCGACCGGAGCTCGGAAAAAAAACGCGGCAAAGAAAGAATCGGCACCACCGGACGGGGGATCGGGCCCGCCTACGCCGACAAGGCGGCCCGGGTGGGTTTGAGGGCCGGAGAGTTGGCGCTTTCCCCGGCGGAGCTGTCGCGCCGGATCCGGGAACGGCTCCGGATTCACAACCAAGCGGCTCGTCCGCAGGGCTGGGAGGCCGTTGCCCCCACCGCCACCCTTCGCCAAATCGAACAAGCCGCCAAAGTTTTGCGACCTTACCTTTGTGACGGCGTAGCCCTGGCCCACCACGCGGTGGAGACCGGAAAAAAAATCCTGATCGAAGGAGCGCAAGGCACTTTCCTGGATGTGGATCACGGCACGTATCCCTATGTGACCAGCTCTCACTGCACGGCGGGGGGAGCCTGCACAGGAACCGGAGTTCCCCCGACGGCCGTCCGGCGCGTGGTCGGCGTTCTTAAGGCGTACACGACCCGGGTGGGTAGCGGTCCCTTCGTGACCGAGGACGGCACGCTAGGGCACCTGTTGCACGGGATGGGCCGGGAATTTGGATCCACCACGGGCCGGGCAAGGCGTTGCGGCTGGTTTGACGCGGTGCTGGTTCGCCGGGCGGTGCGGCTCAACGGCGTGACGGAGCTGGCCATGACCAATCTGGACGGGCTCGACGGCCTTGAAAAAATCCCGGTCTGCACGGGCTATCGCCTCAAGGGAAAAGTTCTCCGCGAACCGCCGGTCGAAGTCTCGGACTGGGAACGGTGCCGGCCGGTGTATCGCGTCTTTCCTGGTTGGTGTGAGCCGACCACGGAGGCGAGGCGTTGGCGCGATCTTCCGCCCAAGGCTCGGGCTTATCTCGCCGCTCTTTCGAAAATGGTGGGGGCTCCGCTGGGAATTCTTTCCGTGGGGGCCGGGCGCGAACAGACTTTCCGTCATGGCTAAAGCCGAGACCGTGGCAGGCAAAGTTCCCCGGCACGTCGCTATCATTATGGATGGCAACGGCCGCTGGGCCCACCAGCACAACCTTCCCCGGTTGGGCGGCCACGAGGCCGGCCGGAAATCGGTGAAAAAAGTGGTGCAAGCCGCCATCGCCCACGGTGTCCGCTACCTCACCCTTTATGCTTTTTCGGTGGAAAACTGGCAGCGTCCCCGCGACGAGGTTCAGGGTTTGATGGGCCTTCTTCGTCTGGTTTTGCGGGAGGAGTTGGCGGAAATGGGCAAGGAAGGGGTCAGGCTCCGGGCGATCGGCCGGCTGCAAGATCTGCCCGAAGCGGTGCGGGAGGAGTTGGCGTCCGCCATCGAAAAAACCAAGGCCAACACCAAGCTGGATCTCATTTTGGCCCTGAGCTACGGCTCCCGCGTGGAGATCACCGAGGCGGCCAAGGCCCTTGCCCGGGAGGCAAAATCCGGCCGACTCGATGCCGAAACAATCGGGGAAGAAACCCTCGCGCAACATCTGTATACCCGGGATCTCCCCGATCCGGACCTGTTGATCCGCACCAGCGGGGAGATGCGGATCAGCAACTTCATGCTGTGGCAAATCTCCTACGCCGAGATTCACGTGACCCCGGTCCTCTGGCCGGATTTCGGAAAGGAAGCGTTTGCGGCGGCCCTGGCCGACTACGCCCGGCGGGATCGCCGGTTCGGAGCGATCTGATGCTCGGCTGGCGCCTGCTTTCCTCACTGCTGCTCTGGGGGCTGGTGATTGCCCTGGTGGCCCTGCGCTACACCCACGGGGTTTTTCTGTTGATCGCCATCGTCGGCTTGGCTGCTCAAAGGGAATTTTATCTTTCCCAGCAGGCTGCCGGCCGGGTCGTGTTCCGAAAAACCGGCCTGTTGGCCGGAGCCTTGCTCTACGCCGCCACCTACTTTTCGGTGGTTTCGCCCCATGGGCGTTTGCCGGAAACCTTTTCCGGTGAGGCGATCCTCGTCCTCCTGGTCATTTTGGGAGCGCTGACCCGGCGGGTGTTTGACGTGAAAAATGAGGGAGCGGCCGTGGCTGTGGCGCTGACCCTTTTCGGCTTCTTTTATGTTCCTTATCTCCTGAACTACGCCACCAAAATTTTGTTCGTCGCCCCCGACGGGGCCGGCATCCCCTTGCTCGCGTATGCGGTTGCCATCACCAAATTCACCGATGTCGGTGCTTATGTGGCGGGCAGCCTTTTGGGGCGGCACAAGCTCAGTCCGCTGATCAGCCCCAAAAAAACCTGGGAAGGATTGGTGGGGGGCATTTTGGCAGCCCTGCTGACCAGCGTAGGCCTGGTCCAGCTTTTTCCCGAAGCCCTCGCCCCCGTGGGCGGGGTACAGGCCTGGG
>VHDM01000107.1 GCA_016876055.1 Verrucomicrobiota bacterium | reverse complement strand
TGGGTTTGGGAAATACGAATAGTCATAAGTGATTGATAATTAGAATTATTTTCTTTGAACAATGAACAGTTCAAGATTTACAAATATTTTGTCTTATCCATTTAAAGATGACCTACTTGTGCTTATATTATCACTGGATGCAATTAAGATGAAACTGCGTTGCACCATCGCCATGAAATGGACGCTCTTGGGAGCGCTCTTGCATTTGTTTTTGCCAGGCATGGTCCGCGCCGAAGCTATGCTTCAGCTCTTCAACGTCTCCTACGCCGATCTGACCCAAAAAATGCCGGAGATCGCCGAAGCCGGCTACTACTCCCTTTGGCTCCCGCCTCCCACCAAAGGCTCCGGCGGAATGTCGGTCGGCTACGACCTCTACGATCCCTTCGACCTTGGTTCAAAGGACCAGAGAAACTCTGTCCGCACCCGCTACGGCACCGAAGCGGAACTCCTCCACATGATGGAAGTGGCCCACCGCTTCGGTATCCGCGTTTATTTCGACAACATCATGAATCACCGGGCCTTCGATGTTCCCGGCTACAACGAAAACACCCCCATCGACGTGTATCCCGGCATGGTACCGGAGGATTTTCATGTGCGCCGCACGGAAGACGGCTTCTACCGCAAGTGGGACAATACCCGAGATTGGGGCAGCGCTTGGCAGGTGCAGAACCTCGGTCTCGCCGACCTCATTGACATTGCCCACGAAACCCCGAACACCAATCACGGCATCAATGAGGGCGATGACCAGGTCAAATACTCGTTCATTCGCGATTTCGAGCGGCCCGAACAGTACGACACGGACAAGAATGGGAATCAGGCTTACTTTGGCGTGTTGATCGACCAGGCCCGCACCGAACTCGGCACCACCGCCACTCCCGCCCAGCTCCGCACCAAAGCCCAGGAATACATCAACGCCCGGAAATCATCCTTCACCGAGGATGTCGGCGGTTATTTGATTCGAGCCGCCCGCTGGAAGCTCGACCGCACCAAGGCTGACGGCTTCCGCCTCGACGCCGTCAAACACGTGCCGGAATACTTTTTCGGCCAAACATCCGGGGCCGATAAAGATGCCAGCGATGCGGGCTACCTCGGCGGGATCCAAGCGCAGTTCAACCGCACTCGTGGCTTCAGTGACCCCAACCATCGGGATTCTGTTTTCGAGGACAAAATCCCGCGGGATGACGCGCTGGTCTTTGGCGAGCACTTGGGCCAACCTCCGGGATACGGTGGGTACTGGAACGCGGGCATGCGGCTCGTCGATAACGACCTCCGCTCTACCCTGAATGGAGTTCTGGGAAATCCATCCGCCAGCCTGAGCGGCTTGGATTCCCCGGGCGCCGGTGGCTTCGCAGCCAGCCTCGGCGTGACTCATGCCAACAGCCACGACAGTGACTACGCCGCCCAGAAAGAATGGCAGCACGCCTTCTATATGTTCCGCGAAGGCATGGGTCTGATCTATTCCGACGGTTACAACAAGGCCGAGACCTTGGGCGAATCCGGCGGGGCCTTTCCCCGCCATGCCAACACCAAGTATCTCGGCCAGTTCAGCGATCCCCGCATCCCCAATATCCTGAAAATCCATAAAGACTTTGCGCGGGGTCTTCAGCAAGGCCTTTGGTCGGACGCCGATTTCGTGGCTTTCGAGCGTCGCGATAACCGCAACCCGGACGGGTCCAAACGTAGCGGCAACGCTGGAGACGAGGTCACCATGGTGGCCATGATGAATGACAACACGGCCAGCGGGCAGGTCCGTACCTTCTCCCACAGCTTCGGCAACGGCGCGTATCTTTACCAATATGCGCGGGGCCCAAACGGATCCGGGATGGTCGGCTTTTACAGCACCAATCTCTCTTCTGTCATCGTACCCGCCGGCGGTTATTTCGTGTTTGGCTATAGGACGCCGGAACTCTCCGCTCTGTGGCCCGACGCGGCGATCACCTTGTATCAATCCAACTCCGTCACCGGCCAGATTGATGAAGTGCCTCGGATTACGGTGACGCGTAAAGATGGACGGGACGGAGATCCATCCTTTAATCCGGACGGTCTTCCCAACCGCGGTTATCCCGCTGGCACCACTCCGGTTCCCTACACCTACCAGACGACCGTCCCAGTGGTGAAAGCCGGGGCTCCCTTCACGATCATCGCCCGGGCTGACGGCTCCGCCGAAAACATCATGCTCAAACTCGACGGCGGCGTGGACTTGAACGGCTCGGGTCTCGGCACCGACCCCGGCAAACGCGACAACCCTCCCGGCCTACGCACCGACACCTACCTCGGCTACGAACAGCCAACCTTTGTCGACCGCCAGCACCCCGAAAAGTTCGCCGCCAAGGACACCACCCGCTGCCAGATCGGCTCCCCGGGTGCCGAGACTTACGTCCGCACCGTGGGCGCGGGCGGCACGATCAACAATGGCCCGACCGCGGCCAACGATTACGGCACAGAGAGCGGTAACCAAGCCTCCTGGGTCTATCACGATCCGGAGAACGATGTCGGCGGCGTTGCCAATCCGCCCAAGCAGTTCGACGAATCCGGCTCTGATATCGTCATCTGGGCAAAGAGCACCTCGGTCGGCGGCGGATTCAAAGCCTTCGTTTACTACACGATCGACGGCTCCTTCCCCGAGGGGGCCGGCGGCATCGGACGCGGCACCACCCGCGTGGCTGAGCTGAACTACCGGCACAATCAAGCCAGCGACGACTGGTGGGCCTCGGCCGGTATCTCCAAGCCCGCGGCCGGAACGGTTGTGAAATACAAAATAGGCTTCTTTAAAAATGAGGGCTCCGGTGGTGCCCCGTCCTGGTGGCCCGGCAATGAATCCGCCGTCACTTACAAAAAGAAAATGCTCACCACCTTCCGCGTGGCGGACTTTAACCCGGCGACTGTCGTCCATTTCCCTCACAACGACTACGCACGAACCCCGACTCTTGGGCAACCTTATGCGAACTGGCCTGATGCAACCCAGACTGGCCTGTCGGAAGGATTCCACGTCCTCCGCGCCCGCGCCTTTCTCAAACGCGGCACCAGCCAAGCTCCCCTGTACCAGACCTTTACTCAAACTTTCTACTACGACGCAGAAACCCCACAGGGAGTCCTCGCCTTCCCCTCCACCAATGGCGACACCGTGGGCGGCTCCAGTTACGAAATGGTCGTGCGCACCGACATGACCGTCCAAGAAGTCTGGTACCGCATCACCGATACCGACAACGACAACGACGATGCCATCACCCGGGCACAAAACGGTAACGGCATCGGCTTCGAACCGTTCGTCGACGCCAATGCCAACGGGATCTGGAACACCGGCGAAACCTTCACCGACCTCAACGGCAACGGAACCTACGACACCACTCTGAACCCCACGTGGGCCAAAGCCACGGAAGTCACCCCCAGTTTGTCCGTGACCAGCCAGTACCAAAAAGAATGGCGCTTCACCTACAACAACATCCCTCTCACGGGAGCCGGCACCATCACGTTGCGTTTCCTCGAGGCTTCCTCCTCCCGCAACATGAC
>VHDM01000106.1 GCA_016876055.1 Verrucomicrobiota bacterium | reverse complement strand
AGCCTTGGCGCCTTCGCGGGAAACTTACTTCAACTTCAACTTAAACTAACAACGCGTCCGCGCGGCTCGAAGGCTTGCGGGTCATCCTTTCCAGCCCGCAGGTTGCCGAGGCCGCTTTCGCCCGGTACGCCTGGTCCAACCGCGCCGAAAACCCCAACCTCACCGACGGATGCAGCCTCCCCGCACGCCCCTTTCGGACTGACTTCGATCCCCGGCCCTGAAAAGAAGCGGGCTCCATCCGGCTCTGCTTTACTGAACTAGGATCTCGTGTCCTTCCCCGGATACCATCGGGCGGGGAAATGGCACTCCTCCCCGTTTTAGCAATTCAAATGTGGAAACCGACCCCGCGGTTTTTTATTTAACCTGGTAGTACCACACCTCATTGAGCACGGGCAGAATGACCGTCTTCATGGCGGCATAGCCGGCAAGGGTGAGATGCAGATTATCGGTCTGGAACATGCCGGGAAGGGCGTTGTCGTTCGAATCCACCAACACCGGATTGCAATCCACGTAGCGGGCACGGGGCTGGGTGGCGATCCAGTCCCGCATCTGATTGTTAACCTCATTGACTTGGGGGATTTGTCCGAAGGTTTTTCTGGTCGGTGCCTTTTGGATGGCGAGGTAAATGGCGGGCGCATCCGGATACCGGGCCCAAAAATCCTGAAAGAAGGCGATCGTGTTCGAGACGATCGTGGCACTGGAGGTGCCGGCCCCAACATCGTTGCTGCCACAGTAATAGATCAGGGCTGAGTTGGACTGGGAGACGACCCGGCTTGCCCAGTAGCCTGTGGTGGAGTTGGAGAGCCATTGGGGGGTGGTGGACCCGGCATACCCCTTGTTGAGCACAGGAACGGGGGCGAGATCCGTTGCAATGTTGGTCCAAAACGCCATGATGCTGCTTCCCACCACCAGCACCGAGTTGGTGGGTTGGGCAATGACCGCCCGAAGAAAACCCCGGGACCCCGAAGAGATCGGTTGGGGCGACCGAACCGTCACCTGCACGCCCTCGCCACCGGCCACCGCGTTGGAGATCGTTGCGACGGGACCGTTGCTTACGGTCTCGGGAATCCATCCTCCGGTAAGAAGATCGCCGGAATACTCGGCCCGGACGGAAACAGCGGTGTCGTTGGTCCGGCGGAGATAGGTCAACGTAAGATACCCGTTGCTTTGGGAAAGAACCGGCCGGGTCTGCAGAGCCGTGGCGGTGGTGGTCGGATCGGCCAGGAAACCGTACTCCATCAGGTTGCTCATGCCGTTTGCGTCGGTATCAGCACCCGGGGCCGCCGCTGCTCCGGAAAGCCCTCGGGCGGTGGTCCAGCGACTCAGAGTAGGCGGTTGCACCGAAATCGTCAGGCTGGCTGAACCGGTCCCATACGAATTCACGGCCGAAACGGTCGCAGCACTGGTGCCGACGGCGGAAGGCCGGCCAGTGATCAGGCCCGTGCCAGAGTTTACGCTTAACCCGGCGGGCAGATTCGAAGCGCTATAAGACGTAGGACTGTTGTCGGCGACAATCTGGTATTGGAAAGGGATACCTGCAAAACCGCTTGCGGAGGTGGAGCTGGTGATCACCGGTATGGGAGCGGTGACCGTAAGGTCCAGGACCCCGGTCCCAGTTCCGGTGGCGTTGCTGGCAGAGAGGGTGACACTGTAGGTTCCGACAGCGGCGGTGGGCATGCCCGAAATCAGCCCGTTGCTGGTGTTGATGGACAACCCGTCGGGCAACCCGGTGGCGTCGAACGAGGTTGGGGAATTGTTGGCGGTGATCTGATAGGAGAAGGCTGAGCCAACGGTGGCCGTGGCGGTCAGGGCGCTGATGATCGAAGGTGTTGTCGGGACCGGGGAAATGATACTGATCGCCATGGCATTCAGGTAGCCGTAGGTCCCCTGCTCTCGGGTGATATCCACGCTTACGGTGCCATCGGCAGCGGGAACAACCTGGGAGCTCGCAACGGAACGATTGTAAGGGATGCCCGGCCCGCCCAGATTCGGGCCGCTGTTGGTCTGGACAATCTCGATGGTGGTGGCGCCGATGATACGGAATCGGGTGGCCCGTACCTCGTTGGTGGATCGGCTCCCGAACAACTCCAACTGATAGGACTGGTTGGTCTGGAGGTTTCCTAGAGTGAATCGCGCTGGGTTTGCCGTATCCAGGTAAATGCCGTCTGGGTAGGCAGTCGCCACGTTCAGAGGGCTGCCGTTGGGACCAAAAGAGACACCCCAGCCCCCCCCCGCCCCTCTCCCACTGGTGTTCCAGGTCAGGGTAATGTTGGAGGTCTGACCATCGGACGAGACCAGGTTCGCCAGGCTGCTCACCGCTCCGTTGTTTGTGCCCGACGAGTTGTTCCAGAAAATTCCGTTGGCCGAAGGGGTGATCGTGGTGTTACCGATATCGACGAGATAGGTGGTGGACCCCGCGGGAAACACCTCCACCTGCATCAAGTTCAGGTAACCAAAGGAGTTGGCTGCATTGGTGGCCGAAAAATCAGCGGGAAAATTGGTGTCGTTACGGCCCAGCCAGGTGAGAAAGATGGTCCCATCGGTTGAGGGAGTCACCGCCGGTAATGTCAGGGTGCGGGCGTCGTTAGCGTCATACTTGTTGGTGTCCGTGCCCACACCATTACCGGCCCCGATATCGGTGCCACTGCTCTGCAGAGATCCTCCCACGGTATTGCTTCCGGCAATCTGGTAGTAGGTAAACCTGGGGTCGGTTGCATTGCGGCTGGCGAAGAGGGTAAACCGGTAGCGTTTGGCGGTGTCCAAATTGGCCAGTCGGAAACCAGCTCGGTTGGTGGCTGCACCGGTGAGCGTATGGTTGACGAACCAGAAGTCCCCGGTCGCATCAGGCACCGCCAGTTTCCCCAAAAAGGCGGTGGTGGGATTAACGCTGTTGGACTGTCCCGTCACTAGTTTCAAACCACCGGTCTGAAAACCGTTGCCCTCCGTGCGGCTGGGGATCACGTCGCGGAGGGTCCATGGGAGTGCATTTCCGTCTTGGTCCTGGAACTGGCCAAAAGAAACCGAGGCCCCCCCTTGATCGGCATTCGGCCCGCCCAGCGAATTCCAAACGTAGGAGACCGTATCCCCAGCCGCCGTGCCCCGCCCTACGGTGGTATCCCTGGTGTTTGGGTTGATCACGCCTAGGTAATCCGCGTGTAATGAACTGATTTCAGATGCGGTCAGAGGCACGCCATCAAAACGAAGCGCCGCCACCTCACCAACAAATTTTTCGGTGGATCCAGATCGAACCGCCCCCAGCGAAAAGGATTCATCAGCGAGTGCTCCCAGAGTCCCATACTCCAGAAGGGAAGGACTGCCGACTTGGCTTCCATCCACGTAAACGGTTTGGCTGAATAAATTACTACCTTCGTCTTTCACCACCAGGGTGAGGGTATGCCAGTTGTTATCGTTGATATTTCCCGCCGATACTCCGTTGTCACCGATCCCCAGCCCCGTGCTCGCGGCCACCGCCCCATTGGCCGATCCATCATTATACAACCCGATGGCAAACTCCCCCT
>VHDM01000105.1 GCA_016876055.1 Verrucomicrobiota bacterium | reverse complement strand
CACCGGAATGCGGACTCCGGCACCGACGGTGAAGCTGAAGCAGAAGTCCTGCCCTTGGGAGTCGGTGGCCCCAGTGGCATTGGTGAACATGAAGCCGACGCGGGATTCGAGATAAGGGATGACGGGCCAACCTTCCTGGATGAAGTTGTAGCGGGGGCCGAAGAGTCCGCCGGTGAACCATGGATTCGGGCCGTGGATGACCGGTGCGTACATACCGCTGAAGAGGAATTCGGTGTTTCCCCGGGTCCAGCCGTCGTTGCCGATTTCGTCCAACTGCCATCCCACGGTGATCAGTTGGGGGAGGTATCGGTAATCGTTGGAGTTGCCGATGGAGAATAGACCGGCGGTTTCGGCCGAAAGGGTGACCACATCCTCGCCAAACATGGGGGAGCCTGGGTTTTGACCCTTCTCCTGTGACCAACAAGTTGTGAAGAAAGACCAAGAAGCAGCCACAAAAATGGCCTGCCAAAAGGAAATTTTGGCTGTCCTTTTAAAACTTAAGTCACTGTTGGGCATGGAGCTTGGCGTTTTCTCTTTAATAGAGACGGCCATATTTAGAGCGCATTTTTTTATTTGGGAATAACTTTTTATCTATATATCCTTAAAAAGATGAAGTCGATCTGGGTCACCGGAGGGGCTGGATTTATCGGTTCCAACCTGGTTTTGCGCCTGCAGGAGGAGTTTTCCGGGGCGGCCCTTACCGTGATCGACGATTTCCGAAGTGGTTCGTTCCCTAACCTTGAGGGCTACCGGGGTGATTTTATCGCCGGGGACATTTCCCGGCTGGATTGGGATGCGGAGTTCCGGGGGCGCCGCCCCGATGCGATATTCCACCTCGCTTCCATCACCGACACGACCTTGCAGGACCAGAAAATCCAGACCCACGACAACGTGGAGGGATTCCGGCGGCTGCTCGACTACCTGCGTTCCGAAAAAACCCCGATCGTTTATGCCTCCAGCGCCGCCACCTACGGCATCCGGGCTGGCGTCAACCGGCTTAGTGACCCGCTCGCGCCGGCCAACGCCTACGCCTTTTCCAAGGTACAGTTGGAGAACCTGGCCCGCTCCGTGAAGGCGGAAGAGCCGAACTGGCAGATTGCAGGGCTACGTTACTTCAACGTCTATGGACCGAGGGAAGGGCACAAGGGCGTGCCGGCGAGCATGGCTTGGCATTTGGCGGGGCAGATGCTGGCGGGAAAACGGCCCAGGATTTTCAAGCACGGCGAGCAGAAGCGGGACTTCGTTTACGTGAACGACATCGTGGCGATGACGATTGCGGCGCTGAAGTCGGGGAAAAGCGGGGTTTGGAACGCGGGATCAGGTCGGCCCCGCACTTTCAACGAAATGATCGAGGGGCTCAATCGGGTGCTAAAAACCACCTGCCAGCCGGAGTATTTCGACTGCCCATATCCCTTTTACCAGCCGCATACCGAGGCGGACATGTCGGCCACGAAACGGGATCTGAAGATCGAGCCGAAATACAGCCTGGAGGACGGGTTGGAGGATTATTGCAAATCGGGATGGCTGACGAGGGGACGTGCGAAGGCTGCCCCCAAGAAGAAGCAAACGGCGGTTCGGTGAGGATTGGAATTAAGATTAAGAAAAATTGGGATCCCGAAAATACAATTTAGGAAGGGGCGTGGGGGAGGATGAAAGCTCCGGCGCTGGGGATGCCGTCTGATTGACTTCCACGGCGGTATCACGGACTCTCTTTGGATGAAGAAATATCCCACCAAAAACGACCTGTCGGCCGGGCTTCGGGAAAAAATGATTGGGCTGCTAAACAGCCG
This sequence comes from Verrucomicrobiota bacterium, assembly GCA_016876055.1. Taxonomy (GTDB): domain Bacteria; phylum Verrucomicrobiota; class Verrucomicrobiia; order Methylacidiphilales; family Verrucolacustridaceae; genus Verrucolacustris. Next base: position 1,785 of record VHDM01000105.1, on the reverse strand, counting down.
GTTGGTGGACTCCATCGATTTGCAGACCCAGTGCAAACAGGCCCACTGGAATGTCAAAGGGCCGGATTTCATCGCCCTGCATGAGCTTTTTGACAAGGTGAACGAGGAGGTGGAGGAGTATGTGGATCTGATCGCGGAAAGGGTGGTGCAACTAGGCGGTGTGGCGGATGGCTCGGTCCATTGTGTGGCGAAGAAAAGCCAGCTCCAGCCCTACGGGGCCCGGGGAGGTTCCGGTCGTGAGCACGTTGAGGCCCTTTCCTCCGCGTTGGCGAGTTATGGCAAGTTGGTCCGCGCCGGCATCGATTCGGCGGATCGGGCTGGAGACAAGGACACGGCGGACATTTTTACGGAAGTTTCCCGGGGCACGGACAAGTGGCTTTGGTTTGTCGAAGCCCACCTGCAAGCCCCCCGCTGACCCCGCTAAGGCCGGGGGGTTGACTGGGGATCAAGGCGGGTGGGGAAGAATGGAGACTTCGGCCCCAGGGATGGCGGTGCCAATCGAGGAACGGAGGCGATGGACGCGTTTCTGCACCTCGGTCATGTGAAGTTCAGGAGAAAAATCCAGAAACACCTCCACAAAAATCCTTGAGCCGGAGCGGCGACTGCGGACTTTATGAAGGCGGTCGTAGTCGTCGATGTGCCGGACCAGTTGGTTAAGGATTTGGAGCTGGGTGGTTTCCTCGAGGGCGGCGTCCATCAAATCGTTCACGGAGGAGGAGCTGATGGCGTAGGCGGCATGGATCATGAAGGCGACGCCAAGCAGCGAGGCGAGGGGATCGAGGTAAAAACTCCAGGTCTGACCGCGAAAGATCAGTTCCAGCGTCAGGGCGATGGCCATGAAGGTGTCGAAGCAGGCCTTGGAAAACCAGAGCCGGGCCTGGGACTCGATGATGGGAGAGTATTGATGTTTTAGAATCCAGCGGTTGCGGGTCCAGATGCCGAAGCCGATGACCGCATAGACAGAGAAGATGATGATTCCCGGCAGCGTGCCGCTGGTGGGCACGGGGTGGTGGAAGTGGCTGACCACCTTGGTGAGGAGAAACAGGGAGCAGCCCACCATGATCAAACTGATGGCGAGGCTGACGAGGTTCTCCAGCTTGCCGATCCCGTAGGCGAAGCGGTGGCCCGGTGCTCTTCGCAGTACCAACACCGTGAGGTAGGAGGCAAACACGGCGAGAAAATCGGTGCTCTCCTTGAGCAGATCGCTGAGAATGGCGAGAGAGTTGGCATACCAGGCCGCTCCGGCCATGAGGAGGACGTCGCCGGCGCAGAAGACCACGCCGAGCAGAAGACTTTTTTCGCGGGTGCCGGCGGCTGGAAAACTCATCGGCTGGGCTGGATGGAATCACTCAACTCAAGGTAGAGTGTTGAGATGGCAGCGGGAGCGGGCAAATGGAAAAGCATCTTTCCCTCAGGCAAGGAGCGTTCTTTTGGGCAGGGTGAGGTGATCGTGGCGGAAGGGGACAAGGCCCGGGAGCTTCTCATTTTATTATCGGGTCGGGCCCGGGTAGAGAAACGGATCGGTGGGCGGGGACCGCTGGTGCTGGCCCGGCCCGGGGCGGGGCAGCTGATTGGGGAGCTTTCGATTTTGACCGGCCAGCGGAGGTCGGCAACGGTGATCGCGGAGAGCCCCGTCCGAGCCTGGAGTGTGCCTGCGGCCAAGGTGCGGGTGCTGTTGGGAAGTGGGGCCGGTCCGCGGGGGCGTTTTCAGAAAACGTTGTTGGCGTCGCTGGCGCACCGGCTGGTCGGCCTGCTGGGCAAATTGCCGGTGTTGCAGGGAGTCAG
>VHDM01000104.1 GCA_016876055.1 Verrucomicrobiota bacterium | reverse complement strand
CGCGACAGCCAGACCAAATGGGACGACACAAAAGAGATCCAGCTCCCGCGCGAAATGGAAAAGAAAGTCGCCGCCGCCAGCGCCAGGGCCGACCAGGCCGCCGCCATCCGCACCGGCCAAACCATCCCCGGCCAGGTCAGCAGGGTCAGCGCCACCAGTCCCGCCTGCACGGTGTAGTTTCCAAAATTGTTGGGACAGCCAAACGTGCCCGACATCCTCTCCGCGTACCCGGCCACTCGCTCATCCGCCGGAAATCCGAAGATCGAAACCGGCCCGATCGTGTACTCAAACACCCGGAAATGGAAAAAGCCGTAAGCCACGCTGACCAACACCGCCACGAGAAAAGCCCCCAGGAGCCAAGGCACCATCATTCGACCGGGAAGCTGGTGCCGCGCGGTCAGAAACACCGCCCCGTAGACCGAAGCCCACAGCCACTCCAACCGGGCTTGGTACTCCTCCGGCGCATAGCCCCACGTGGCCCACGCCGCATAAGCCAGAAAGAGAAACACCGGCAGATCCACCAGGTCCACCGACCTTCTCTTCTGGATCATTCCCACCACCGCCTGCAGCCCCAGCAACATCCACAGGGCCGACCCCATGAGGTAGGCCGGGCCGGCGACCACATGCCGGGCGCCACCAAAATAAAGCGTGGTCAGAAAGACCAGGCCAAACACCAGAATCCAAGAGGTAGTAGCCACCACCCGGGAAAAAAGCCCGGCCGGCTGATCAGGGCCCGAGGGGGCAGAACGAGGATCGCTCAGGACTTGGCCGGACGCCGCGGACGGACCCTCATTCGTTTCAGCCGGGCGGGTCCCTCGGGACTGACCGTCTCCACCTTGGGATCATCCTTGAAAGCCTGGTGGACGATCCGGCGCTCGTAGGCGTTCATTGGGGGCAGTTCCACCGTCTCGCCGGCGCGGGCGCGCTCCACGAACTCCTTGATCTCATCCAACAGCGCCGCCTGCTGCTCCCGCCGGAAATTTTCCACATCCACGATCACGCGAGGAGGCGGCTCGTCGCCCCGCGCCAGCATTCGGTTCAGCAAAAACTGCAGATCATCCAGCACCTCCCCTTCCCGGCCGATCAACCGGGACGGGTTCTGCATCCGCACGTGCAGAACCTGGTCTTCGCCGCGCTTCTCCTCCTCGAGGGTGAAGGCAAAGCCGAGATGGCCGAGCATGTTCTCCAGCGTCTCCCGAGCCGCCCCCGGCACCACCCCGGTCATTTCCGCCCCCACATTCCGCCCTTCCAGCGGCCCCGCTTCACCAGGTCGGTCGGACGCACCACTTTCTCCAGCTTGGGCATGGGCTGCTTCAGGTTGTAATAAAGCTGCACGATGGAGAGGAGGTTTTGCACGGTCCAATAAAGGGATAGCGCGGAACTGAAATTATAGCAAAACACCAGCATCAGCAGCGGCATCCACTTCATCATCTTGGCCGCCGGATTGTCCACCCCCTGCGGCTGGGGCGTGATGTGCATACTCCACATCATCGTGGCGGTCATGATCAGCGGCATCGGGTTGATCGGCAGACCCAGGCCCGGGATGACAAACACCGTGTCCGGCCGGGACAAATCGTGGATCCAGAAAAAAGTCTGCCCACGCAACTCCACTGAACTGAGCAGCATATAGTAAAACCCGAGGAACACCGGCATCTGGATCAGGAGCGGGAGACATCCCCCGAGCGGGTTGACCCCGAAATCCTTGTACAACTTCATCATCTCCGTGTTCAGCTTGGTCGGCTCCTCTTTGTACTTCTCCTGCAGCTCCTTCAGCTTCGGTGCGAGCAGCTGCATCTTCTTCATGCTCAGGTTGGCCTTGGCCTGCGGGTACCAGAGCACCGCCTTAATCAGGATGGTGAGGAGAACAATCGACCAGCCGTAACTGCTCACATACCGGTGAATCCAGTTCATCACCGCCAGCAGCGGCCGGCTGACCCAGCCCATCCAGCCAAACTCCATCACGTAATCCTCATTTGCCGCCAGACCCCGCAACCGCCAATCCTCCTTGGGTCCGGCATACAGCGTAAAAGTGCGGCTGGCCTGGCCCCCGGGCGCCAGATCCACTCCGGGTAACTTCATCCACGTCTCCACCGCCAATACTTTCCCGCGGGTGTCGGCCATCTCGGTGCCGCTCAACTCCACCTTGCGCGCCTCCGCCCCCGTGGCCGGATCCCCCTTCACCGTGAGGACCATCGCAAAAAACTGGCTCTTGGCGGCGATCCAACGCACCGAACGGTCTTCGCGGCTGGCGACCTTGTCCTTGCCTGACTGCGGGAAGAGGAAAAGGAAATTGGACGGAAGAAATTCCGGTAGCTTGTGGGTGGTGTAACTGAGGTCGGTGGTGAACCAGCCGGTGCCCACATATGTCTCCTCATCCTTGCGGAGGTGGATCGGGGCGCCCACGCCGCCGGCCAACGCATACGCCGGCAGGGCAAACGGCCCGCCGCTCCGATTCTCCACCGTCTGGTCGAGGGAAATCAGGTAGTCGCCCGCCAGACGGAATGTGCGCCGCACCATGACCGAGCCGTCCGGATGGGCCGGAGCGGAAATCACCACCTCCTGCGCATCCGCCTTTTCCAGCGCCCAGTTCAGGTCCTCTCCGGGCGGGGTCCAACCCCGCAGTTCAAACACCGCATCGGGGGAGCCCCGGTTGAGCACCACTTTTGCCGGCTCCTCCACCTCGTGCTCCTTGAGTTCGATCTCTTTCACGCCGCCGCCCCACGTGGTGAGGACCGCCCGGATGGTGTTGTTTTCCAACACCGCCGTCTGCTCCGGCGTGTTTCTCGTGACCGCACCAGGAGCCAGGCTCTCTTTGGCGGCAAGCTGCGGCACCGGAGCCGAAGCGGGAACAACCACTGGCGCATTGGGGGAGGACTCCGCCTTCTTTTTCACGGCGTTCGGATCGGGAGGATAGAAGTGGGAAACGATCTGCGGATAGAGAATCAGCAGGAGGAGGCAAACGCCCGCCGCCAACCACGACGTCCGATCCATCCCCTTTTTCATGAAACCTTCCTCACCGGATCAAACCCGGCCCCACCCCAAGGATGACAACGAAACAACCGGCGCAGCGCCATTCCTCCGCCGCGCACCACACCGTGCGCACGGACCGCTTCCTCGGCGTACTGCGAACAGGTCGGATGAAAACGGCAGCAGGGTCCGGTTGTGCCAAGCAACATTCTCCAAAACGGCGAGAAAGCCCGTTGGGTGCGAATGAGGAAAATGGCGGCGGTTTTCATTTCGAATCCCCCCACAGCCCCGCCTTGCGATACAGCCGGGTCATCTCCTCCTGCAAAGTTTCCAAGCCGGCGGTGGCGGCCTTGGGGCGGGAGATCCAGACGGAGTCGAGCCCGGGAGCGAGGTCGGCCTGCAGGTGCCGCCAGGCCTCGCGGATCCAGCGTTTGATGCGGTTGCGGGTCACGGCCGGACCGCAGGCTTTGGTGACGATGGCGGCCAGGCGACGGGAGCTGCCGGGGACGCGCCGCCAGTTGAGTTTGAGATGGCCCCCGCTTTCCGTGCCGCCGCTGTGGCGGATGGCCTGGAAATCGGACCTGCGCCGGAGGATGCGCGCCCGGGGGAGGCGGCGATCACGCCCCGGTGTGGCGGGCGTAGCGGCGCTCCACACCTTTGGGCAGGAGACGGCGACGGCCGCGCGCCCGACGG
>VHDM01000103.1 GCA_016876055.1 Verrucomicrobiota bacterium | reverse complement strand
CCATCTGCATCGGCCCCGGCCCCAGCCCGCAAAGTTATCTTAAGATCGACCGCATCATCTCCGCCGCCGAGGTGGGGGATGTGGACGCCATCCACCCCGGCTACGGATTTCTATCCGAAAGCGCCCATTTCGCCGAAGTCTGCCAATCCTGCAACATCCGCTTCATCGGCCCTTCGCCCGATTCCATCCGCCGGATGGGAGACAAGTCCCTCGCCCGCGAAAACGCCCGCAAGGCCGGCGTACCCATTCCCCCGGGAAGCGACGGCCCCGTCCAATCGGAGCAGGAGGCCATCAAGGCCGCCAAAAAGATCGGCTATCCCGTCATGATCAAGGCCGTCGCCGGCGGCGGCGGCAAGGGCATGCGCCCCGCCCACAACGACGTCAGCTTGGTGAAAGGTTTTCTCGCAGCTCGCATGGAAGCCGAGAAGGCCTTTGGCAATCCGGACGTCTACCTTGAAAAATTCATCGAGGAACCGCACCACGTTGAGTTCCAGATCCTCGGCGACCACCGGGGCAAGATTGTCCATCTCGGCGAGCGCGACTGCTCCATCCAGCGGCGACACCAGAAACTCCTCGAGGAATCCCCTTCCCCGCTGATCGATGGGGACCTGCGCAAACGCATGGGCCGGGCCGCGGTCAAACTCGCCGAAGCCGTCCACTACCAAAATGCCGGCACCATGGAGTTTCTCGTCGACGGGAAAGGCAATTACTTCTTTCTCGAGATGAACACCCGCATTCAGGTCGAACACCCCGTCACCGAGGAAGTTTACGGCATCGACCTGGTCAAGGAGCAGATCAAGATCGCTGCCGGCGAGCGCATTCCCTCCGAATTCGAAAATCTTCGGCCCCTGCGCCACGCCATCGAGTTCCGGATTAACGCCGAGGACCCCGCCAACGATTTCCGCCCCAGCCCGGGCACCATTAGCCTCTATTATCCGCCCGGCGGGATCGGCATCCGCATGGATTCCCACATGTACGGCGGCTACGCCATTCCCCCTTTTTACGATTCCATGATCGGCAAACTCATCGCCGTCGGCCCGGACCGCGCCACCGCCATTGCCCGCCTGCAACGCGCCCTCGACGAAACCATCATCCGCGGCGTGAAAACCACGATCCCGCTCGGCCAGCGCATCGTGCGCGACCAGGACTTCCGCCGCGGCAAATACTCCACCCACTTCCTCGAGCGTTTCTTCGAAAAGAAAGTGGAAGCCAACCGCAGTTAGCCATGTCGCCGGCCCTCGATCCCGGCACCGCCCACGCTGCCCTCCAAAAAGCCCGGCTCTACGCCATCCTCGATTCCGCGTACGCGCCTCCCGCCCGCTGGCCCGATCTCGCCCGCCAACTTGCCGCCGGCGGTGCTGGCCTCTTTCAACTCCGCGCCAAAAACTTTCCCAAAGAAGAAATCCTTGCCCATGCTCGCATCCTCGCCCCTCTGCTCGCCGAACTCGGCCTGCCCCTCCTGCTCAACGACCACCCCGATCTCGTCGCCCCCTCTGGCGCCGCCGGCTGCCACCTCGGACAGGATGATCTCGGCATCCCCGAGGCCCGCAAAATGCTGGGTTCCTCGTCGCTGCTCGGGCTTTCCACTCATTCCCCCTGCCAAGCCCTTGCCGGCCAGGCTCTGGGTGCCGATTACCTCGGCTTTGGCCCCCTGTACGCCACCGGCACCAAGCCCGACTATCAACCCATCGGACCCGAAAAAATCCGCGAGATCACCGGCCAGGTCACTCTTCCGGTCTTCTGCATCGGCGGACTGAATCCGGAACGCGTCGCTGCTGTCGCCCGCCACGGTGCCCAACGCGTCTGCGTTGTCTCCCACCTCCTTCTCGCCAAGGATCCCGCGGCCGCGGCCCGCGAGATCCTTTCCCGGCTTGGCTCGGGCTCCCCGCTCAAGGAAGCTGTCCGCACGTGAGCGTTCTCGTTGTCGGCACCGTGGGGATCGACCGGGTGGAGACTCCCCATGGGGAACGCTCAAACCTCCTGGGAGGCTCGGCCTCTTTCGCCAGTTTGGCTGCCAGCTTTCACGCGCCGGTCAGCCTTGTCAGCGTCGTCGGCCAGGACTTCCCCGCCCACCACCGTGCCGTTTGGGAAAAGCGCGGCATCAACCTCACCGGCCTCCAAGTCGCCTCCGGCCAAACCTTCCGCTGGCATGGAGTCTATGAGGAGAACATGAACAACCGCCGGACCATCTCCACAGAACTCAACGTTCTCGCGGATTTCCAGCCCGTCCTCCCCGCCGGGTTGAAAAAGCTCCCCTTCGTCATGCTCGGCAACCTCGCCCCTGACCTCCAACACTCCGTCCTCGATCAAATGGAAAAACCCCGCTTCGTCGTCGCCGATACCATGGACCTCTGGATTCATACCGCCCGCCCCCGCCTGCTTGAGCTGCTCGGCCGGATTGACCTTCTCATCCTGAATGACTCCGAGGCCAAACAACTGGCCGACGAGCCCAACCTCCTCAAAGCTTCCCGCTGGCTGCGCGAACGCGGTCCGAAATACGTCGCCATCAAAAAAGGGGAGCACGGCTGCTTTCTCACCGGCTCCGAAGGCGCCTTTGCCGCCCCCGCCATTCCCCTCGAACAGGTTCTCGACCCCACCGGCGCGGGCGACACTTTTGCCGGCGGCCTCGCCGGCTACCTCGCCGGTCAGAAAGGCGTCGATCTCCCCACCCTCGCCAAAGGCGTGATCGAAGGCACCGTCCTCGCCTCCTTCACCGTGGAGGACTTCAGCCTCGAACGACTCGCCTCCCTCACGGAAAAAGAGCTCAAGCAACGCCGGCAGGAATTGCTCAAGCTCATCAACCCGAATTCCTGACGTGCATCCGGGGGAAGAGATTGCGCTAGTCCTACTCCTCTTTGTCATCGTCGGGTCGGTGGCCCTCACCCTCTCACTCTCTTTCCTCCACCCTAAATACCGCCAGCTCAAACCCCGCCTCTTTCTCTCCACCGGCATGCTCGGGGTTCCGCTCTTGGCTTATGCTCTTCTCCGCGGGTTTACCAACCTACCCCTCGCCCGTTTTGATGTGTTCCTTGCCGTTCTCGTCCTCATCTATGCGCTCGAAATGCTCTTTTTTTTCACCGTCATGCGCCATCCGCCTCGCAACCGCTAGTTTTCCTCTCCAACGAAGAAGGACACCCCTTGAATCCTCCCCCGCGATCAGCCACGCCGGCGGCCTGAAAACGCTACCCGACATTGATTTGTAACAATTTCCATCAATCTTCGAACTTCACTTGCCCCCCTCAGATATCTAGGCGAGAATAAACGCTTGAGCACTTCAATCACTCACGCCCACGCGACTACCCCTCTGACAAAAATCATTCTGCTGGCCTTGGTCTGGCTCCCCATCCTTGGCATTGTCAGTGCAACGATCTTCCTCTGGAACCGATGGGTCTCATGGGTGGATCTCGGTCTTTTCTTCTTCATGTACACGGCTTGCGCCTTCGGCATTACCTTGGGATTCCATCGGATGCTCACCCACAAGGCATTTCAGGCCCAGCCTTGGCTCAAAAGCATCCTTCTCGTTTTTGGCTCCATGGCCATGCAGGGACCCGCTCTTCATTGGGCCGCCACCCACACCCAGCACCACGCCAACTCCGACGACGAGGATGATCCCCACACTCCCCTCAAAAGTCTCTGGCATGCGCACGTCGGTTGGATCCTGAACGACTTCAAACCCGACATCCAAAAATACGCCGGCGCCATGCT
>VHDM01000102.1 GCA_016876055.1 Verrucomicrobiota bacterium | reverse complement strand
CGGCAGAAGTAATAAAGCCCGCCTAAAATCGGGCCGTTCAGCAAAAAGGCCAGGATCAAGCCTGCGACGGGTATGTTGTTCATGATGAGCTGGGCCAAAAAGGTCAGCACCACCACCCCGGTAATCCTCCAAGGATCCTGCCGGTAGGCACCCCAAGCCTTCCCGAGACACGTCCCGATACTGAGCCCGGATTGAAAAATAAAATGCCGCGGGCCGGCCTCCCGGCCCAACCGAGGGGGTGTATCTGGGATTTTTGGAAAAAAATCCTCAAAAGAGCCGAGTTCCCGCCAGTCGCTCTCCCCTTCCCGTTTCACCTTGGTGCGGGCATCGGCCCGGCCTTCGCGGATCCAGCGTTCGACTTCCGAAGGAGGCACCGGGCCGTAGGTTTTTCCATCTCCCCCCACGATAAAATACATTACGCTATCCTTCGGAAAGTTAGCCCTCTTCTCAAGTCTCTTTTATTCCCAAATTATCCTTTGCGCGACCCGAGAACTACTGGTGAGCTCCGCGCCAACCCCCATAAAACCTAGATGCATCGGAACTGGCTCTGCCTATTTGCGATTGCTTTACCGGCACTGGCTCAGGAAAAGCAGTCTTTGGAAACACCCTATACCCCTTTCGATTTCGACACCTATCGTCGCACCCCTTTACAGGCCCGCCAGACCGCTCCCTCTTGGGCCAGCCGCGACAACCCCGACCTGCAACGCGGCCTGATCTCCGGGGATCGAGGCAGAAAACAGGATATCGCGACCCGCGCCGCCGCCCTCTTTCCCGACCCACAGGAGATTCCGATCCGACAGGAGCCCGCGCCCCTGCCCACGCCCAATGAGCTGACGGACGAAATTACCGTGGCGAAGCACGGCGAGACGACCAAAGGCCAACGGGATCTCCTCGCCCGAAGCCGCGAGGCCGACCGCCTTAACCTATCTTCGATGTCTGAGGCCGACTATGATTTGTACGTTGCCAACTATCGGGCGGAACAGGAGCAAGTTCCTACGCCTTCTGGCGAGGCTCTGCTCCGCCCGATGCCCACTCTTGTGAATTCCAAAACGGGTGGTCCACCCCATGCTTACGCTGTCTCCCAAGCTGGAATCGGTGCGCGAACAGAGCCCCGGGACAATCAAAACCCCTTTGAAGAACTCATCCGCGTCCTTCGGCTGGACCAGACCGTCACCAAGGGAACGGATCCTCTTCCCTCCCCCGCAGGTCAACTGGCCGCAGGCCCGGTCGCGCCAGCCGAGACGGCGGCAATCACAGACAATGCTGCTTCCGCATCAGAAGATTCCTCGAAAACCCTCGAAACGAAGCCCTGAACCAAAAAAGTTCCTTGGTCGCTAAGCCAAAGACAGGATAGTTACGCCATGCTCAAACCCCGTCTTTCATTTTGGCAAATCTGGAACATGTCGTTCGGTTTTCTGGGCATCCAGTTCGGCTGGGGCCTGCAGATGGCGAACATGTCCGCCATTTATAAATACCTGGGTGCGGCCGACCATGAAATTGCCTGGCTTTGGATTGCGGCCCCCCTGACCGGCCTGCTGATCCAGCCCGTGGTCGGTCAAATGAGCGATCGTTGTTGGACGGGCCTGGGGCGGCGGCGACCGTTCATTTTGGTTGGGGCCATTCTGGCATCCCTTTCGCTGATTCTAATGCCCAACTCTCCCACCCTTTGGATGGCTGCTGGTCTTCTCTGGGTGCTCGACGGGTCCATCAACGCCAGCATGCAACCTTTCCGCGCTCTCGTGGCCGACAACACCCCCGAAGACCAAAACTCCCAAGGCTTCGCCATGCAAAGTGTTTTTATCGGGCTGGGGGGCACGATCTCCTCAGCCCTGCCCTGGATGATGACCAACTGGTTCGGCGTGCCGGTCGAGCAGGCCGGCGGCGGCCATATCCCCGCTTCGGTAAAACTCTCCTTCTATATCGGCGCCGTCGCCTTTCTCGCCGCCGTGATCTACACCGTGCTGACCACCAAGGAATACCCTCCCTCCGACCAGGAGTTGTCGGAAATCCGGGCCCGTAAGTTCGATTGGACCCTGGGTCTCGGGGAAATCGCCGGACTGGTCATGCGGATCCCGCGCCGGATGTGGGAGTTGGGTGTGGTCCAATTCTTTACTTGGATCGGTCTCTTTTGCATGTGGATCTACTTCTCCCCCGCCGTGGCCAAGCGACTCTATCAGGCTACTCCGGATTCACCGGAGTTTGCGGTGGCGGTGGAATGGGCGGGCTTCTGCTTTGCGGTCTACAACGCCGTCTGCTTCCTGTTTTCCTTCGTCTTGATCAACCTCACCAAGAGGTTTAGTGCCAAACCTGTCCATGCCTTTTGTTTGCTGGCCGGGGGAGTCGGGCTGACCTCTGTCTTGGTGGCGAACGATAAAAATGTCCTTCTTCTCTCCATGGTCGGCGTGGGCATCGCCTGGGCCAGCATTTTGTCCATGCCTTATGCCATGGTCAGCACTGCTCTTCCCAAAGAGAATATGGGTGCCTACATGGGAATCTTTAACCTGTTCATCGTGATTCCCCAAGTGGTCGCCACTTTGGCGCTTGGGCCGGCCATGCGGTTTTTTTTGGCCGACGATCCAGTCCGCGCCGTGGCGGCCGGCGGAGTTTGTTTTGGGATCGCCGCCGTGCTGACGCTGTTCGTGGTCCGCTATCATGCACCCAAGGGTGGGGCCGCGACCGCCTCCGGCGGCGGCGGGCACTGATCCTGCCTTAGCCGAAAAAGCGGGTTGGACGGAACCCCACTTCAGGATCATCATACCCACGTAAGGTGCGGTGGCTGAGCGGTCTAAAGCGGCGGTTTGCTAAACCGTTGTACGGGTAAAACCGTACCGGGGGTTCGAATCCCCCCCGCACCGAGTCCGTCTCAAAAGTTATTGCAAGCTGGCACGACTGCTTGCTTGATCTTTTCTTGGGGTTCAACCAATACGTTGTTTTATGAAGAAGATTATTCTTTGGAGCTTGGCGGGCGCCGTCAGCCTACTGCTGATGGTCAATCTTGCCTTGGGTCTCACCACCCGTGGTTCCGTTAATAAAATTCAGGACATCCAAGCCCAGGTCGCCAATGGCCCCCAAATGGAGATGGTCCTTCGCAACCTTAGCATCCGCATCGCCATGGCCGGCGAAAAAGATTCCGCCTTTAAGGAACTTCTAAAAAAACATGAACTCAACGTGAAACTCGAGGAAGGCAAGTAACCCATGAATGACCTTGACCCATCCTATGATACTTCCTCCACCTCTGCCCCCTCCTCATGTTGTGTCTGGCCGTTGACCTTGGTGCTGAGTTCCCTCCTAATTGTGAACAGCGTCCAGTTGATTTCCATCGTGCAGGAACGATCTGCCGTCAAACAAGTTTCTGAAAATGCCACCAAGGCTGTCGCCAGGTATAAGTTAGTTTCCGACAAGTTGGAGAATCTCGCCAAGGATCTTATGCGCCTCAGCCTGACAAATTCTGAGGCCAAAGAAATCGTCACGCAGTTCAATATCCAAATGAACCAACCCGGAGTTCCGCCAGTCCCCCCGGCCAAATAACCCGGCCGGGGCTTTCTACGTTTTCCAGTCCAAGGCAAAATCGATGGCCTTAGCGCTGTGGGTTAGGGAACCTACGCTGATAAAATCAACCCCGGCTTCGGCCAGGGCTTTTGCCCTCTGCACGGTTACTCCGCCGGATGCCTCCAGTGGGGTTCGGTTGCCAGTGCGACTTCTCTCCTGAACGACCTCGCGAATTTCCTCTGGATCGAGGTTGTCCAAGAGAATCCGGTC
>VHDM01000101.1 GCA_016876055.1 Verrucomicrobiota bacterium | reverse complement strand
GGCGCCCGCCTCGACCTCGCCAATCTTCCGGACCGCCCCCGGTGAGCCGCCCGGCGCGCCCCCTGCGGCGCACCGTCCTGATCGTCGCTGGGATCCATGTGGTTCTCATCACCGTCGTCGGCCTGCCGTTTGCCACCTGCCAGAAACCTCAGAAAATCCAGCCGGTCGAAATTGTCGACCTCGGTTCCCTCCGCCCCGGTCCCGGCTCCCCCGCTCCGCCCATCCAGAATCAAGCACCTATAACTCAAACTCCCCCGGCTCCTCCCGCTCCCCAACCGACTGTGCAGCCTCAACCTGAGCCGGAAGCAGCGTCGGAACCGACCCCCGAACCCGTGGTGGAAGCTCCACCCCCGCCCAAACCCGAACCCAAGCCTCAACTTACCCCAGCCCCCAAACCCGAACCTACGCCTCAACCGAAACCTAATCCTAAACCTGCCCCCAAACATGAGGTGAAAGTCAGCGCGGTGAAAAAGAAAGTCACCAAGCCGACGGGGGAAACCAAGTCCGCTCCGAAAGGTCCGCCCCCTCCCAGCGCCGCCGACATCCAATCCCGCCTGGCCTCAAAAATTCCCGTCGAAGCCCCCGGCTCCGGTGGCGACGGGGCGGGCATGGAGGGTCGACCCGATGGGATCGCCGACGACTTCTCCTGGTACCGCGCCCTCATCAAGCAGACCGTTCAGGCCAAATGGAAGAAGCCCCCGATGCCTTCCGGCGAAAAGATGATCACGGAGGTTTCCATCCGGATCGCCCCCGATGGGACGGTTACCTTCCTGAATCTTTCCAAACCCTCCGGCGACGCGGTCATGGACGCCTCAGTCGAGGCCGCCGTCCGCGCCGCCGCCCGCATCCCCCGCCCGCTTCCTCCCGGTCTCGGCACCCCCGACTACACGGTCATCATCCAATTTAAACTGGAATAATGTTTTCGAATTCCGAGATCCGCGTTTCGAATTTTCTGGAAATTTGATTCCCGTGCTGTTGTCTCTCGCGATGCGACTCCTGACCATCCTGCTTCTTCTTCCCCTCACCCTCCATTCCCAAACCGCCGCTCCGGTCATCGTCATCGAGCAGACCCGCAAGATCGATGTCGCCGTCCAGCCGATCGGCGGCTCGGAAGGTCCCGCCGCCACCAAAGTTCTCACCGATGACCTCAACCGCTCCGGCGTCTGCCGGGTGGTGCCAGCCGATGCCGCCGTCTTCGTCCTCTCCGGTTCCATCACCCCGAGCGGACTGTCCGGTCGGGCCGTCCCCAAGTCCGGCGGGGCGGCCGTGGTCGACAAAACCTTTGCTGGCGACTCCCGCCGGGCCACCCATCTCTTTGCCGATGCGGTCGTGGAAGCCCTGACCGGCACACCCGGTTTCGCTTCCAGCCGGATGACCTTCGCCTCCGCCTCCGGCAGCAAAAAAACCAAAGTGAAGGAGATCTACGTCTCCGACATTGACGGGGCCAACGCCCGGCAACTCACCCAGGATAAAAGTCTTGGCTACGGACCCAAGTTCTCCACCGATGCCTCCAAGGTCGTCTACAGTTCGGACAAAAGCGGGTACCGCGACACCTACGTCATCGACCTCGGATCCAAAAAGCGGACCTGCGTGGCCCAATTTCCCGGTCAAAATACCGGAGCCGCCTTTTCTCCCGACGGCTCCACCCTCGCGCTGACCCTTTCGAAGGACGGCAACCCCGAGCTTTACACCATGGCGGCCACCGGCGGTTCGCCCACGCGGCTGACCCGCACCCGCGGCGTCGAGGCCTCGCCTTCGTGGTCGCCCGACGGCGCACAGGTCGTCTACGTTTCTGACGAACGCGGCAGTCCCAGCCTGTACATCCTGCCTGCCACTGGCGGAGAACCGGAAAGACTCAACACCGAGTCGTCCTACACCACCGAACCCGACTGGTCGCCAGACGGAAAACTGATTGCCTACAGCATTAGTTCGGGAGGTGGTCAGATCGGCGTTTACGATATCTCTGCGAAAAAAGCCCGTATCGTCAGCCGCGGTTCCGGACTCGAAAGTCCTTCATGGACAAGGAATTCCCGCCATCTGGTTGCCTCGCAAAATGGTCATCTCGTTGTGCTTGACACTCTTACGGGGGAAACTACAAAGGTACCCAACAACTTGAGCAACAACACCGAACCCAACACCAGCCGCTGAAAATATGAAATACCTACCCCTATTCCTAGTATCCATCCTCGCCATCCTCTCTGGATGCGCCGACAAGGACAAAAAAGGCGATGCCGCCGCTTTTGGTGACGCCACCGACGATATCTACGATCAACCGCTGCCCGAACGTTCCGGCAATCCCGACAACGCCGATTACGAAACCCTCAGGAGCGAAACCGTCTACTTCGCGTACGACAGCTTCACGATCGAAGCCAAGGAGCGTCCCAAGCTCGATAAACTGGCCAACTATCTCAGCAACAATCCCAACACGAAAATCGTCATCGCCGGCCACACCGACGTCCGCGGCACCCCTCAATACAACCTCGCCCTCAGTGAAAAGCGGTCCACCGCCGTCCGGCAGTACCTGATCGGGCTCGGCGCCAACGGTGGCAATCTCAGCACCATCGGTTACGGCGAGGATCGTCCCGCTTCGGAAGGCGAATCCGACTCCGCCCACACCGACAACCGCCGCGCCTCCCCCGGTATTTTACGCTGATCCCCAGGGTCGCTCCGGTTTAAAATGCCGGCAGCCACCCTGTGATCCCCGCTCCATCTTCCCGCGATCAGGCCCACCTGCTTCGCCTGCCAAATTGGCTGGGCGACCTGATCCTTTCGATCCCGGCCGTCAGGCTCTATCAGTCCTGGCTCAGGGATCGTGCGCCCCTGCTGGTGGCCGGACCGGCCTCTCTGGCTCCCTTGGCCCCAGTCCTCCTCCCGGGCCTGGAATATCTTTCCGTTCCCCGCTGGCCGCTCGCTTTCCATTCCGAAATTAAAAAAAGAAATGTGGCCTCGGCCGTGGCCTTCCCGAATTCCCTCCGCGTTGCTCTGGAAATTTTTCCGGCTCCCTATCGGGCCGGATTTGAGCGGAATTGGCGCAATCCCCTGCTGACCGAAACCCAACCCCGCCGTACCTCTCCTTACGGCTTCATCCATATCGCCGACCAGTACTTAGGCCTGCTGGAAGATCTCGGTCTCCCCAAAGGAAAAAAAGAGCTGCCCGCCCCGCCTCCCTCTCTCCCCAAACCCGCCGAGGCTCCAACCAAACGCTACTTGGCTGTTTTCCCCGGAGCGGCTTACGGCCCCGCCAAGCGCTGGGATCCCGCTTCTTTTGCCGCGGTCATTCGCGACCTCGTTCGAGAACACTCTCTTGAGCCCATTCTCATGGGCGGCGCGGGGGATGGGGAATCCTGCCAGGCCGTGGCGGAGGCCTATGGTTCGGACATCCGCGATCTTTCCGGAAAAACTTCCACCCTGGATCTGGCCCACTGGATTGCCCACGCCTCCTTCGTCCTGTGCCACGACAGCGGCCCCATGCACCTCGCCGCCTTTCTGCGGCGCCCCGGCGTGGCCATCTTCGGCTCCACGGAACCCGCTTGGACGGGACCGCTCGGCGACACCATCACCGTGGCCCGCCACAAGGTCTCCTGCAGCCCCTGCTTCCTTAAGGTCTGCCCCCTCGACCGACGCTGCATGACCCGCCTCACGCCTGAGGAGGTTCTCTCCGCCTGCCGCCACCGCTTAGCCCCCGCATGAGCACGAAAGGCACCTCCCGCGTGATGCTGGCGATCGGGGCCTCCCGCATCCTCGGACTGGTCCGCGAGGTTCTCCTCAACACCATTCTCGGCGCCGGCAAGGAACTCGACGCCCTGATCGCCGCTTTCCGAATTCCGAATCTGCTCCGCGACCTTTTCGCCGAAGGGGCCCTCTCCACTGCCTTCGTCACTACCTTCTCCCAGAAGCTGACCAAGGAGGGGAAAGCCGCCGC
>VHDM01000100.1 GCA_016876055.1 Verrucomicrobiota bacterium | reverse complement strand
TCTTTAGGACGGAGGAACCGGAATTTCCCAGCGACCAAAGAAGATTCTTAAGGCCTCGGGACGACGGGGAATTCCCCCGGGCAACCAAACGGTCACCGCCTTCCCCGGCCCATACCCCGTCACCCAAACCGAGCCTCCATACGTTCCGGTCTTGGCCCGGATCGGCTTCTCCGCCGCCTTCCAAAGCAACGCCGCCTGAAGTTTGCGGCCCGCCTCCCCGTCCCAGGGAGGCTTGCCCATCATCCACGCCACCGCCACTTGGTGCTCCCGCCGAATGGTCGTCATTAGGTCCGCCCCATGCCGGGCCTCCTTCTCCTTCTCCACCATCCAACGATCCGGCACCGCGCCCTGAATCAAACCGCTCCGTTTCGCATACTCACCCAAAACCTCCCCGCCCAACTCCACCGCCAGCCGATCAAAAGGCGGGTTCAGGGATTTCTGCAACGCCATCCGTAGATTATCTCCCTCCGCCCCAGGCAACGGGTCCTCCACGTCCTTGACCAGCCCCCGATCCAGCGCCGCCCAGGCGATCACCGTTTTGAAGGTGGAGGCCGGCTCCCGAAGCACATCTAGGTCTGCCTCCTGGCCGGACCGCAAGAGGGTTTCTCCTGCTTCCGAAGTCTCCAGAATCACCGCCTCGGCCGGAAACTCCGCTCGCGCCGTGGCCGCCACCATTCCCGCCAACGCCAAAACCCGGCCAAACCTCATCCTTCCCACTCTCGCCCGAATTTTTTCCAAAACGGGGTAAATCTCTTGGCCTCGTAATCTGCCGGCACTTCCACCAAGTCTCCCTTGGGAACCACCTCCACCTCCACACGCTTTGTTAACTCCTCCACCAACTCCCGCCACCGGGGCGAAACCGAGGCCGTCACCGCCAGGCGCCCGGCCCCACGTGCTGCCAGCGCATCCTTTAATTCCTCCGCAGTCTCGCCCACCCGAATTTCCTGAGCCGCCTCGGCGGCACATTCATACAGAAAAAAGATCCGTTTGAAGCTGAGCTTCGCCTTTTCCAGAAACGGCCGGTCGAAGACAAAGACCCGGGGCGCCTCCGGATACTTCATGGCGGCGGGATCTTGCTCCGCGAGCGAATCCCCGTGAAGCCAGACCAGGGTTTTCACGGGGAAAAAAGCCTCCGCTCCAACTCAGGGTAGGTCGCATCAAACGGACATTGGGCCCGGCAGCCCTCACACCACTTCTTTCCCCCGTTCTCCTGCACGTTCTCCTTGTTGAACAGATAAGGACGGTGACTGAAAGTCGAAGCGACCCACTGCCACGAAAGAGCGTTGCTGGCCGGATCCCCGTCCAGCAGATGCCGGTAAAAAAATCTCTCCCCCGCCTTCCACCCCAGCTTGCGAAAATGGATCACAAAGGAGGCAAACCACATCCGGGCGTGGTTGTGCAGGTACCCCGTCTCCACCAGTTCCCGCACGCTCTCATCCATGCAAACCAGCCCGGTCTTCCCCTTTTGAATCTCTTCCGGCAACTCCTCAGGGAATTTCGCGCCTAAATTCACCTTGGGGGGTTCCAGATCTGTATAAATCCGGTTTCCCAGGCGGGCGTAAACCAGCCGCCAAAACTGCCGCCAGCCCAGCTCCTGCCAGAACTTCACCGCATCATAAGATTTCCCAAACCGCGTTCGGATGCTCTCGGCCACCTCCCGCAGCCCCAACACCCCGTGACGGATGTAAAAGGAAAGGCGGGAGACGCTCCCATGCAGCTTGTTGCGGGTGCCGGCATATCCCCGGACGGAAAACTTTTCCAGCGCTGCCAAAGCTGCTTTTCGACCCCCCCCATACGTCGACGGTTTGGCTTCTTCCACAGACTCCACGTAAAGCCCGGCCAAAGCTTCGGCGACTTTGCTCGCCACCTGCTCCCGACTTCCTGAAAATCGCTCTAAAATCACGTGAACTAGTGCGGACAACCGCAGAAAGGAGGTGTGAACAACTTTATGAGAACTTTGACCTTCAACTGATTTGAGTATTGCCCATCAACAACTTTGAACAAGGCCGGATATCTTGATAACTCCCTGCGAATAAGACCTCGGAGCGCTTCCGAAACGGTATCGTAAATGGGTACGAAAAACTCAAATTGTTCGGCCAGGAACCCTGAGCTTTTAAATCTTCACCACCCTGACCGCGGTGATGTCTTTGTCCGCCAGCATCTCTTTCAACACCGCCTCACCAGGATCCGAATCCAGATTGAGTACGCTCAACGCTTTTGAGCCCGGCGCGCTCCGGCTCAGGGTCATGCTGGCGATATTCACCTTATGCTTCCCCAACAGCGTCCCGATCCAGCCCACGATGCCGGGCCGATCCTTGTTTTCCATCAACAGTAGATACCCCTCCGGTCGCGCCTCCATCCACTGGTCGTTGATCCGCACAATGTGGGGACTCGTCCCGAAAAAGGTTCCGCTCACCTCCGCCTCCTTGCCGTCTTGCCCGGCGCGCACGGAAATCAATTCCGCGTACTCCCCCGGCTCCGCCTGCTTGGTCTCGCTGACCTTTAAACCGAGATTCGCCGCCATTTTGGGCGCATTCACTTCATTCACATCCGAGCCACCGGCCCCATAAAGGAATCCTTTCAAAATGCTCCGGGTGATCGGGGTGGTCTCCTCCTCCCCAATCTTGCCGGCGTAACTGATGTTGAGCCGGTCGCAACGCGCGGGGGCGATCTGCGAAAGCAACCGGCCCAGCCGGAAACCAAATTCAATCTGGGGCCGTAATTTCGCCATCGTCCGGGCATCCACGCTGGGAATGTTGACCGCATTCCGCACTGCACCCTCGGTCAGGTAGTCGCGGATCGCCTCGGCGATCTCGATGCCCACGCTCTCCTGCGCCTCGGCCGTGGAGGCACCCAAATGCGGCGTCAGGATCAGTCTTTTGGCCTTACGCAACGGATGATCCGCCGCCAGCGGCTCTTCCTCAAAAACATCCAGCGCCGCCCCGCCGATTTGTCCCGCTTCCAGCGCCTTCAGCAACACCGCCTCCGCAATCAACCCTCCCCGGGCGCAGTTCACGATCTTCACACCCTTGCGGCATAATTTGATCCTCTCTTCGCTGAGAATTCCCTGGGTCTCGTCTGTCATCGGCAGATGCAGGGTCAGAAAATCACAATGCGGGAGCAGATCCTCGATCCGGTCGATCAGCTCCACCTGCAGGCTCCGTGCCTTGGCCAGCGAAAGATACGGATCATAAGCCATCACCCGCATGCCAAAGGCAATCGCCCGGCGGGCCACCTCCCCACCAATCCGGCCCATTCCCAAAATCCCCAGGGTCTTTCCGTTCAGTTCGGTTCCCTGGAAACTTTTCCGGTCCCACTGCCCGGCCGCCATGGAAGCGTGGGCCTGCGGCAAATGCCGGGCCAGTCCCAGCAATAGCGTGAAAGCCTGCTCCGCCGTGCTCACCGTGTTGCCCGCCGGGGTGTTCATCACGATCACCCCGCGTTCCGTCGCCGCCTCCACATCCACATTGTCCACGCCGACCCCCGCCCGACCGACCGCCCGGACCGTCGGACAAGCCTTCAGCACCGCTTGGCTGACTTGGGTCTGACTGCGCACCACGAGCGCATCACAGCCCTTCAGCTTTTCGCAGAGTTCCTTTTCTTTCAGGGTGGGGCTTTCCACCACCTCGATCTGCGGGCAGGCCTTGAGCACGTCTACCCCGCTGGGCGACACCCCGTCCGTAACGAAAACCTTGTATTTCCCGGCCATCGGATAGGTCTAGCGACCCCCCCTTTCAGGGGCAACGCCGGCAGTTACTTCTTGGCAGGTTGGCCTTGGCCCTGCCCCGGCGGAGACGGGGGCCTTTGCATGGCGCCTTCCGGCACCCCTTGTCCCGGCTGCATCCCCGGAGGCATCATCCCCGGTGGCAGGGGCGGTTGGCCTTGCTGCATCATCCGGTTTTCCATGGGAACCACCGACCGCCGAATCATCGGCTGGGGTGGCGGACGCAA
>VHDM01000099.1 GCA_016876055.1 Verrucomicrobiota bacterium | reverse complement strand
TTGCTCCAAAAAGCGAACACCATCCTCATCGGGGGCGGCATGACCTACACCTTCCGCCTGGCCCAAGGTAAAAAAATCGGCAAATCCCTCCACGAACCCGACAAGGTGGCGCTCGCCAAGGAGATCCTCGCGGAGGCCCGGCAACGCGGCGTGAAGTTCCTGCTTCCGGAGGACACCTTGGTCGTTGAGCAGCTGGATTTTGCGGGCCGCAAAGTCTCGCCGGGCAAGGTGACCCAGCCCGGGGAGGATATTCCGGACGGCTGGGAGGGCGTCGACATCGGCCCCCGAGCCCGCGCAACCTACGCCAAAGAGATCGCCGCGGCTGGCACCATCCTCTGGAATGGTCCCATGGGCGTATTTGAAATTCCGGCCTGCGCAGAAGGCACGTTCGCCGTCGCCAAGGCCGTGGCCGCCAATCCCAAAGCCGTTTCCATCATCGGCGGGGGCGACTCTGTGAAGGCCGTCAAAAAAGCCGGCGTCGGCAAACAGGTCACCTTCATCTCCACCGGGGGTGGAGCCTCCCTGGAGTTTCTTGAAGGCAAAACCCTCCCTGGCGTGGCCGCCCTCAACAACCGATGACCCGCCTTAAGAAAAACTTTCCCCGGCGCCCGCTTGTTGCCGGCAACTGGAAGATGCACCGGACGGCCTCCGACACGAAAAACCTCATCGAGGATATCGTCCAACGCGTTCAGAAAATCGCCAATGTGGACATGGTGGTTTGCCCGCCCTTCACTTCCCTGGCCGTGGCGGCCGAAACCCTCGGACGACACAGCGTGCTGGCCATCGGCGCCCAGAACATGCACCAGGCCAAGGAAGGAGCCTTCACCGGCGAGGTCTCCGGCACCATGCTGCGCGATCTCGGCGTCCGTTACGTGATCCTCGGCCATTCCGAGCGCCGCCATTTTTTCAACGAGACGGATACCGGGGTCGCCGCCAAAGCGACGATTGCAGTGAGTTATCTTCTCCGGCCCATCGTCTGCGTGGGGGAAACCCTGGCCCAGCGGGAGGCCAAAGAGACCATGGCGGTGGTGGAGGCTCAGCTCCGCGGTTCCCTCCAAGGATTCCCCAAGGAGAAACTTGCCGAACTGGTGATTGCCTACGAGCCGGTTTGGGCAATCGGCACCGGCAAGGTGGCCACCCCCAAGCAGGCCAACGACGTGCACCACAAGATCCGGGCGATCCTGACCGACTTGTTCGGCCCCGAGGGAGCCAACCTGCGCATCCTGTACGGGGGCAGCGTGAAGCCGGAAAACTCTGCCGCGCTGATGGCCGAGAATGACATCGACGGCTTTCTCGTCGGCGGAGCCAGTCTCGACGCGCGCTCTTTTTTCAATATCATTGAATCCGCCCGTCCCGTCCGGGCATCCGAAAATGATTAACATCGCCATCTACACTCTCCTGGGGATCAATATCCTGGTTTGCATCCTCCTTACCCTGCTTGTCCTGATGCAGAAGCCCCGCGCGGAGGGACTTGGCGCGGCTTTTGGGGGCGGCTTCACCGATTCCCTTTTCGGGGCCCAGACCTCGGATGTCCTGACCAAAGGGACCATCTGGCTGGGCTCGATCTTCATGGTGCTCACCCTGGTCCTCGCGCTGCTTTACAGCCACCGGCAGACCGCCGGGCCGAAGCTTCAGGAAGAACTTTCCAAGCCCGTCGTGACCGCCACGAACAACCTCGTCACCAATGCGGTGGCCCCTGCCCCCGTGGAATCCTCCGCCCCCGCCGCCCCGGCACCCGCCAACCCCTGATGATCTTCCGCCGGGGTCTGCCCGGCCTGCTGGGCCTGCTTTGCATTTTTTCCCTGGCCGGATGTGGTTCCGGTCCCCGCGCCGACTTGGTGCTTTGCAACGGGGCGGAACCCCAAACCCTCGACCCCGCGTTGGTCTCCGGTCAGTTGGAGGGCCGGATCTGTGCCGCCCTGTATGAGGGCCTGACCCGCCGGGACGCCCGCGGCAGATCCGTCCCCGGAGCGGCGGAAAGCTGGACGGTCTCGCCGGACGGCCGCACCTACACCTTCACGCTGCGGGAAAACCTGCGCTGGTCGAACGGCGACCCCATCACGGCCGAGGATTTTTGTTACAGCTGGCTGCGGGCGCTGGATCCGGCCACCGGCTCGCCCTACGCGGAGATTTTTTACTTCATCCGCGGGGCCGAGGATTACCAGGCCGGCCGCGCCCCGGCGGAATCCGTGGAGATCGCCGCCCCGGATGCCCGCACCTTGGTGGTCCGGCTAAAAAACCCCGTCCCCTTCTTTCCCTCCCTCACCTCCTTCACCACCTATCTGCCCGTGCATCGGGCCACGGTGGCAAAACACGGGGACCGCTGGACCCGGCCGGAACATTGGGTAGGAAGCGGTCCGTACCGCCTCAAGGGATGGCGGGTGAACGACCGGGTCGCACTGGAAAAAAACCCGCGTTACCACGGAGCCGACCGGGTTCGGCTCAGCCGCATCGACGCCCTCGCCGTCACCCGCGCCAGCACCGCCTTCAATCTTTACTCCTCCGGCCAAGCCGACGTCCTTTTGGACAAAGGACTCATCCCCTCCCTCATCATGCCCAAACTGCGCGGGCGGCCTGATTTCCACCCCGCCCCATTGTTCGCCACCTACTTTTACCGATTCAACGTCACCCGCCCCCCTTTTGATAATCCCAAAGTGCGCCGGGCCTTCAGCCTGGCAATCGACAAGGAGGCCATCGTGGAAAGAATCACCCGCGGAGGCGAACCCATCGCTCTTTCCCTCACGCCCCGCGGCGTGCCCGGGTACCGACCTCCCGCCGGACCCGTCGCCAGCCCGGTCACCGCCAAGGCCCTTCTGCGCGAGGCCGGCTATCCCAACGGCCAAGGATTTCCGCGCGTCTCTCTCCTCTACAATAAATCCGAGCTCAATGAGCAGGTGGCCGTCGAAATCCAAGCCCAGTGGAAGCGCGAGTTGGGGGTGGAGGTCGATCTCCGCAATCAGGAGTGGGCCACCTATCTCCGCTCCTTGGATTCCCTGGATTTCGAGATTGCCCGTTCCAGTTGGGTGGGTGACTACGACGATCCCTTGACCTTCCTCGACTGCTTCGCCACCGGGCGCGGCAACAACCGGACCGGTTGGTCCGACCCAAAGTACGACAGCCTGCTGGATCAGGCTCAGGCCGATCCCCATGCCGCCTCTCGCCTACGAAAACTGGAGCAGGCGGAGGAAATCCTCGTCAATCAAGCCATGCCCATCCTTCCCCTTTATCATTTTGTCGGATGTTTGATGTTTGATCC
Organism: Verrucomicrobiota bacterium; assembly: GCA_016876055.1. Lineage (GTDB taxonomy): Bacteria > Verrucomicrobiota > Verrucomicrobiia > Methylacidiphilales > Verrucolacustridaceae > Verrucolacustris. The sequence continues at coordinate 744 of VHDM01000099.1, read as the reverse complement.
TAAAAAATGGGATGGCCTCATGCCCAACCTCCTCGACGAACACCCTTTTTCCGAAATCGGCGCCCGCCCACCGAGGCTTTCTAAATAATTGGGTCTTTCTCTAGAGCCTAATCCAACGGCCATGCTCACCTTTCTCATCCGCCGGTTGTTGTCCTCGATCCCCGTCGTTTTGGCCGTGCTGGCTCTTTGCTTCCTGCTGGTCCGGATCGCCCCGGGTTCCCCCTTCGCCTCCGAACGGGCCCTCGATCCCCGCACCAAGGCAATGCTGGAGGAAAAATACGGACTATCGGGATCCCTGCCCGAGCAGCTGTTGCGCTACGGCTTCAACGTCCTGCGCGGCGACCTCGGCGATTCCCTTAAATTCCGTGGCCGCACGGTGGCCGAAATCATCAACCAATCCCTGCCCCGCTCCCTCCTCTTGGGATCGATCTCCTTCACCCTGGCTTTGGGGTTCGGGATTCCGCTGGGGGCCTGGGCTGCGGCCCATCACGGCAAGAAGACCGACTCCCTCCTTAACTCGCTGGCTCTGCTCACGCTTTCCACCCCGACCTTCGTCCTCGCTCCGGTTTCGGTCTTGGTCTTTGCCTTCGGTCTGAAGCTTCTCCCCCCCGCTGGTTGGGGGACTTTCTCCCAACTGGTCCTGCCAGCCATTTGTCTGGCCATTCCCTTTATCGGGGTCTGCGCCCGGCTCACCCGCAGTGGCCTTCTGGAAACCCTGGGTGCCGATTTTATCCGCACCGCCCG
>VHDM01000098.1 GCA_016876055.1 Verrucomicrobiota bacterium | reverse complement strand
GGCGCGAAGTCATCGATACGCATTCCGCGGGCAAGGTAGGACTCAACGTAGGTAAACGCATTTGCAAGCGTGAAGGCCAGCTGAGAAATCGGGTTGGCCCCTGCCTCGGCGATGTGATAGCCGGAAATCGAGACCGAGTAAAAATTTCGAACGCCGTTTTCGACGAAGTACTCTTGAATGTCGCCCATCACCTTCAGGCTGAAGTCGGTCGAGAAGATGCAGGTGTTTTGGCCCTGGTCTTCTTTCAGGATGTCAGCCTGCACGGTGCCGCGAATATTTTTGAGAACGTCGGTGCGAATGAGATGGGCTTCATCGGCAGTCAGCGGCCGGCCCTTTTCCTGGGCTGCGGCCTCTGTGGCCTGATCAATGGCCGCATTGAAAAACATCGCCAGCAGCGTGGGTGCGGGACCATTGATCGTCATGGAGACAGAAGTCGATGGCGAGCAGAGTGCAAACCCCGAATACAGGGTCTTCATATCTTCAAGTGTGGCCACCGAGACCCCCGAGTTGCCGACCTTGCCATACACATCCGGCCGCTCGCCGGGATCACTGCCATAAAGCGTGACCGAGTCGAAGGCCGTTGAGAGACGGATCGCCGGCATGTCTGCTGCCAAAAGCTTAAAGCGTCGGTTGGTCCGCGCGGGATCTCCCTCGCCGGCAAACATCCGGGTCGGATCCTCATCAGCACGCTTAAATGGAAATACGCCTGCGGTATACGGGAAGTGCCCCGGCAGGTTCTCAAGCATTCGCCAGCGCAGGATATCGCCATGATCATGAAAGCGTGGCAGGCCGACACGCGGCATCCGGCTTCCCGAAAGTGTCGTGACCCAGAGCTCCTGGCGGTCCACACGGTCCCGTATCCGGGTCTCAAGGACTTCCTGACGATACGACTCAGCGATCTGGGGCCACTGCGCAATTGCCGCCTGCTCGGCCTTACCCAGCAAAGCTTCTCGGGCTGCAATGAGCTCGGTTAATGCCACCGGTTTTCCGCCTGCCGCCGCCATGTCCTGGGCAGCGCGCAGCTGCTGCAGCTCGCGGGCGATGACCGCCTGCTGCTCCAGATGTTCGCGGTAGCTTCGAATCGCTGCCGAGATCTCGGCGAGGTAACGCGAGCGGGCTGCAGGAATGATGGCATCACGAGAGTGAGAAAAGCGGACGTCGGTCCGAGGAAGTTTTCCTGCGGCTTTTCTTAATCCAAGGCCGCCCAGCTCATCAGCGATCGCGTGATACAGCGCGGTGACGCCATCATCGTTAAAGCGCGAGGCCTGGGTGCCAAAGACTGGCATTTTGTCGGTGCTGGTGGTCCACTCACCACGGTTGCGCTGGACCTGCTTGCTCACATCGCGCAGCGCGTCCTCAGCGCCACGGCGGTCGAATTTGTTAATGGCGACAAAATTTGCGAAATCTAGCATGTCAATCTTCTCCAGCTGGCTTGCGGCGCCATACTCGGGTGTCATGACATAGAGGCTTCGGTCCACCAAGGGCACAACGGCCGCATCACCTTGGCCAATGCCTGAGGTTTCCACAATGATCAGATCGAATCCTGCCGCGGCACAGCACTCGATGGCCTGGGGCAGGGCACCGCTAATTTCGCTGCCGGCATCGCGGGTCGCCAAGGAGCGCATGTAAATATTGGGATGATGAATGGCATTCATTCGAATGCGATCCCCGAGTAAAGCACCATGCGATTTGCGGCGTGTGGGGTCGATCGAAAGAATTGCGATTCGAATGTCATCGGCGTGATCAATCCGAAAACGCAGCACGAGCTCATCGGTGAGCGAGGATTTTCCAGCCCCGCCGGTGCCGGTAATTCCAATGACTGCTGGCCGCCGCTGTTTGGCCTGGGCGGACAGCTGATCGGACTCTGCCGCTGACAGCCAGCCGTTTTCAGCCATGCTGATTAGCCTGCCGAGCGCCCGGGCGTGTCCGGCGCTGAAGCGATCGGCCTGGCCCAACGCCTTGAGTAACGCTGCGCCGCCATCTGCCCGCTGGGGCAGGGAACGCTGAATCATGTCGGAGATCATGCCCTGCAGGCCAAGCCGTTGCCCGTCTTCAGGGCTGTAGATGTAGGTGACGCCGTAATCCATCAGCTCTTTGATTTCAGCAGGCACGATCACGCCGCCGCCGCCGCCAAAGACGCGCACATCTTGGGCGCCTTGTTGGCGAAGCGAATCCACCATGAATTTGAAGAATTCAACATGGCCACCCTGATAGCTGGAGACTGCAATTGCCTGCGCATCTTCCTGGACGGCGGTGTTGACAATCTCCGCGACGGACCGGTTATGGCCCAAGTGAATGACCTCGCAGCCCTGATCCTGAAGGATGCGGCGGACGATGCTGATGGAGGCATCGTGGCCATCAAACAACGAGGCGGCCGTGATAAACCGAGGCGGCGTCTCGTGGACAGCCGACTTGGGCAGATTTTTTAGTATTGAATGGTCAGTCATGCGTTGAGCTGCAGCACTTGGTTGGGTCCATCGGATCGCGTGACAGTATCAGAACTTGGGGGTGCGGCGCCCTCAGGAAAGCCCTGCGTTGGGGATTCCCCGCTTGGATCCGCCGCGGTCGATGGCGACATACGTGAGCGTCGCATCCGTGACCTTTACTGTGATGGGATTTTCGGGATTACGCTCTGCGGTGACCTCCACCTGCACGGTGATCGAGGTCTTGCCGACATTAATCTCCCGCGCCCAGAAGCTTAATAAATCCCCAATTGAGACCGGCTGCTTGAATTGAAAACTGTTGACTGCGACCGTGGCAACACGGCCCCGGGCGCGGCGGACCGCGATGATGCTGCCGGCAATATCGACCTGGGCCATGACCCAGCCGCCAAAGATATCGCCGTTGGCGTTGGCATCGGCAGGCATGGGAACAACACGAAGGGTCAGCTGACTGTCGGGATGGTGCATGGGGCGCGATAACCTCTTAGGCCAAGGCGCAACGCGGGATGCGGGGCGCCAAATAAGGCTATATTAAGCACGAAAACAGTTAGGGAGCAGCGCAGCAATGGCCGAATTACAAGAATTCGATTTCGGACTCTCCGAGGACCTTCAGGCACTCCGATCCGCCGTTCGCGATTTTGCATCGCAAGAAATCGCGCCGCTTGCGGCGGAACTGGATCGGACGGATCAGTTTCCAATGCACCTCTGGCGCAAGATGGGCGATATGGGCCTGCTGGGCGTGACCTCCGCCGAACAATACGGCGGCGCCGATATGGGTTACCTGGCCCATATGGTGGTCATGGAGGAGATCTCGCGGGCATCAGCCTCGGTGGGTCTGTCGTATGGTGCCCATTCCAATCTCTGCGTGAATCAGATTATGCGCAATGGCACCGATGCCCAGCGCGGCCGCTACTTGCCGAAATTGATTTCCGGTGAATTTATCGGGGCCCTTGCCATGAGTGAACCGGATGCTGGCTCAGATGTGGTCAGCATGAAGCTGCGGGCAGTCGCAAAAGGGGATCGGTATGTTCTGAACGGCTCGAAGATGTGGATTACCAACGGGCCCGATGCAGATGTGCTGGTGGTGTATGCCAAGACCGATCCTGATGCGGGCCCAAAGGGCATTACCGCGTTTATCGTTGAAAAGGGCATGGCCGGATTTTCGGTAGCGCAAAAGCTCGATAAGCTGGGCATGCGCGGCTCACACACGGGAGAACTCGTCTTTAAGGACTGCGAAGTCCCGAGCACGAACATTCTCGGTGCGCTCAATGGCGGTGTTCGGGTGCTCATGAGCGGCCTGGATTATGAGCGTGCCGTGCTGGCGGCCGGGCCGCTGGGCATCATGGCGGCCTGTATGGATGCGGTGGTGCCTTACATTCACGAGCGCAAACAGTTTGGCCGGGCAATCGGCGAGTTTCAGCTGATACAGGGCAAGATCGCAGACATGTACACCACGCTACAGGCCTGCAGGGCGTATTGCTACGCGGTTGGAAAGCGGCTCGATGCCTTAGGCCCTGGTGAGCACCGCGGTGTGCGCAAAGATGCTGCAGGGGTCATTCTGTACACCGCTGAAAAGGCGACTTGGATGGCAGG
>VHDM01000097.1 GCA_016876055.1 Verrucomicrobiota bacterium | reverse complement strand
TAGCCATAAATATGGTTTTTCCATATTTATGGCAATTCGATTCTCCGGGGTGAGCGGAAAGGCTTTCGCGAGGCTCAGTCTTGTTCCTGGCCAAAAGCCAGATTCACCATGCTGAAAGCGATCGCCGCGAATGCCACCAAAACGCAGGTGGCGATGGTCCTCCATAAGACATCGCGCCCCGTGAATTGCCAAACGGCCATAATGGCCGCCACGAGAGAGATCAGAATGCAGATCGAAACCACCGTGAAGACGCCTTTTCGGACAAACTGTTGATCCAACATTCCTTTTCTCTTTTTCGAACCAAGGACAGGAGGGGAATTCATGTCGCTAGGCTAAGCCCACCTCAGGGGAATCAAGCAGGAATTATTTTTACCCTTTGAAATTTAAATCACCTCCGACCTTCCACCAACTACCTTTCACCTTCACCTTCACGTTCACGTTCACGTTCACAAAATCTCTTCCACCTCCCGCCTTCCCCTTTCCACCCCTTCAAGGTGTTGGCCGCGGGGCTGGAGGCCCAAGTTAAATATGGATCGCGTGCCCGGCGGCCGCTTCGGTCGCCTCTTTGATCATCTCGGTCAGGGTCGGATGCGCGTGGATGGTGTGGGCAATCTCGTCTGCCGTGGCCTCCAAAGTCATCCCCAGGCCCACCTCTGCAATCAGCTCCGTGGCCTCCGCCCCGATGATGTGAGCCCCCAGGATCTCCCCGTGGGGTTCACCAATCAAAATCTTCACGAGACCCTCGGAGTCTCCGCTGGCCACCGCCCGGCCACTTGCCCGATATGGGAACCGACCCACCTTGAATTTCAGCTTTTTTTCCTTCGCCGCCGCCTCGGTCAGACCAATGCTGGCCACCTGGGGCTGGCAATAGGTGCAACCCGGGAACACCGTTACCTTCTTGGGCTGCCCTTTCGGATCAAAAATCCCGTTTACCGCTTCAATCGCCTCAAACGAAGCCACGTGGGCCAACCAAGGCGGGCCGATGATGTCTCCCGCTGCAAACACGCCCGCCATGGAGGTCTGGTACCGCGCATTGGTCTTCACGTAGCCGCGGTCCAACTCCAGCTTCACGCCCGGTTCCAAGGCGTTTTCAAGATTGGCCTGCACGCCGACCGCGCACAGCAACGCCTCCGCCTCCACGGTCTTGGCGTTTTTTCCGGATAGCTTCACCTTCACCCCGGACGCGGACACCGTACAGCTTTCCATCGCCGCATCGGTCAGCACCGTCACCCCCTGTTTTGCTAACGTTTTCCCAAGCAGGTCGGAGATCTCCTCATCCTCCACCGGCAACACCCGCGCCTTCATCTCCACCAGGGTCACCTTGGTTCCAAAGGAATTCAGGAAGTACGCGAACTCCACCCCGATGGCCCCGGCGCCCAGGACCACCATGCTCTTGGGCTGCTTTTTCATCTCCAACGCTTCGCGACTGGTCATCACCTTCTTCCCGTCCACCTTCAGCCCCGGCAGCACCCGCGGGACGCACCCGGTCGCCAATAAAACATTCGTGGCCTCGATCGTCTGGCTCTTGCCGTCGGCCGTCTTGACCTTGATTTTCCGGTCGGCGCCCAGCTTCCCCTCGCCCACCACATAATCCACCTTCTTGGCCTTGAGCAAAAATTCCACTCCCTTGGCGATCCGGTCGGAAACCGCCCGGCTTCGCCCCATCACCTTGGCGAAATCAAAGGACACCTTGCCGGTGGTGATGCCGTAGTCCTCCGCATGAAGGATGTGCTGGTAAATCTCGGCGTTTTTAAGCAGCGATTTCGAAGGAATGCAGCCCCAATTCAGGCACGTGCCACCGGCCCGTTCCTTTTCGATGACCACGGCTTTCTTGCCCAGTTGGGCGGCACGGATCGCGCCAACGTACCCCGCCGGTCCACCCCCCAACACTGCCAGATCATAAGCGGCCATGGCTTTTCTTCCCTCCCGCCCTTACAGCAGGAGTACGCCGGGATTTTCCAGCAGTTCGACCAAATCCTTGAGAAACTGACCCGCCACCAAACCGTCCACCACGCGGTGGTCAACGGAAACCGTCAGACTCATCCGCTCACCGGGGATGACCGCCCCGTTGGAGGCCAACACCGGCTTTTTCACCGCGGCTCCGACCGCAAGGATCGCCGCCTGCGGCGGATTCAGGATGGCGGCAAACCGCTCCACCCCGACCATGCCAAGGTTGCTCACCGTAAAGGTGCCGCCCGTGTATTCCTCCGGCTGCAGTTTGCCGGCCTTGGCCTTGGCCCCGAGCTCCTTGGCCTCGCGCGCGATCGTGCGGAGATCCTTGGCGTGGGCGTTACGGATCACCGGCGTAATCAGGCCATCGGGCAAGGCCACCGCAAAGGCCAAATGAATCGCCCCGTGCTGCCGGATCGCGTTCCCCTCCCAGGAGGAGTTGACCGAAGGCACACGGCGGAGCGCCTCCACCGTGGCCTTCAGCACAAAATCCGTGACCGTGAGTCGGAGGTTGGCCTTGGCCAACTCCAGCGCCTCGTTGGCCGAGGTCCGTAGGCGGCCAAGCGGAGCGGCATCAGCCTCGCGTTCGACATAGAAATGGGGCGCGGTGGTTTTGCTCTCCACCAGGCGACGGGCGATGGCCGCGCGCATTTGCGAGACGGGCTTGGTGGAGTCTTGGGCAATCGGTTTTCCGCCGAACAGGCTGGCGGCCGAACGAGCTCCCCCGCCGGAGGCACCTTCCACATCCTGACGCACAATCCGCCCGCCCGGACCGCTCCCGGCGAGACGGGCCAGATCCACGCCTTTTTCCGCTGCGATCTTCTTGGCCAACGGCGACGCCTTGACCCGACCGGAAGCGGAAGCCACGGGCGCAGGGGCGGGAGCGGAAACCGGAACCGAAGAACTCACCGTGGTGGTCACAGGCACAGCCGCCGCCGTCGGCTTGGTCGGGGCGGGGGCGCTGACCGCCTCCACTTTTTCCCCGGGCTCGCCGATCACGGCAATGCGGCCATTTACCGCCACCTTGGCCCCTTCGGGGGCGGCGATCGCCAGGAGAGTTCCTTTGTCGAAAGCCTCGAGGTCCATGGTGGCCTTGTCGGTTTCCACTTCCGCGATCACTTCGCCCGGCTTGATGGTGTCACCGACCTTTTTGTGCCACTTCGCCAGCACCCCCTCGGTCATGGAAGGGCTCAACGCCGGCATGGTGATTTCTTTGGCCATAAAAAATCTGAAGAATTCTATTATGCCCACGGGCCGCCCCATCGTCGAGATTTTTGCCGGAACTTGGCCACAACCGTCTCGACCCCTTCCTCTTTGTCCGCCACAGTTTTGTGTGCGCCTGACGCTCCTCGGCACCGGCACTTCCCAGGGTGTCCCTCTGCTCACCTGCCGCTGCCGCGTCTGTACCTCCGCCGACCCGCGTGACCGCCGCTTTCGCTCCTCTGCCTGGCTGGAGGACGAAAACCTCAGCGTCGTTATCGACACCTCCCCCGACTTTCGCTCGCAGGCCCTTCGTGCCGGTATCCCCCGCCTTGACGCCGCCATCTATACCCATAGCCACGCCGACCACATCGCGGGCTTTGACGACCTCCGCACTTACTCCGTCAAAAACGGCAACCGGATTCCCGTTTACGCTGACCCCTTCACCCTCTCCCGCCTCCACCAAGCTTATGACTACGCCTTTGATCTTAACCACCGCAGCTCCGCCTACGTCTGTCCCGAACCTCATCGCATCGAGGGCCCCTTCACTTTGGGCGCAATCACCTTCACCCCTCTCCCCGTCCCCCACGGCACCATGACCACCACCGGATTTCGGTTTGACCGCGACGGCCGCGCCCGGGCCGCCTACCTGCCCGACTGCGCCGCCGTGCCCGCTCCCATCCGCAACCTTCTGCGAGACATCCCGGTCCTCATCATTGACGGTCTTCGCGAGGAGCCCCATCCCACCCACCTCACCATCGCCCAGGCCATCGATATTGCCCAGAATGTCCGAGCCCAAAAAACCTTTCTCACCCACCTCACCCATCTCACCCTTCACGCCGAGCGGGAGGCCACCCTTCCGCCCGGAATCCACCTCGCTTACGACGGCCT
>VHDM01000096.1 GCA_016876055.1 Verrucomicrobiota bacterium | reverse complement strand
ACTGGTATATCAATCGGCTCATCCGCCTGGGCCTCACCGTGGAATACAACGCCTTCACCGGAGGCGGGGGCAAGGACACGGTGGTGGAGAACGATGAGTTAGGCTTTATCACCCGCCTGCAGATCAAGTACTGAGCTCACGGCGGGGACTTTTTCCTGGGGTAGGTTTGGAGAATTTTTTTCTCCGATGCTTGCTCAAACCGCTTCCGCTTTTCCTGAAACTCTTTTTTTAAAGCCTGATCCATCGCCACCCGTTCAGTCCAGTACATCCGGACGAACTCCTCCTCTTGGCCCGGTCCAACCTGCAGGTTGAACTCCTTGGCCACCTCCAGCGCCTGCTTTTGCGCCGTTTGGCGGACTTCATCAATTCGTTCCACCAGCCGTGCCCGCTGGGCTTCGTTCAATTCCTGGTAATTGGGCCATTCGGCCAGGCGCGCCTGCAGCTGCTCCCGTGGCACCAGGGTCAGCAGCAGAATCTGAGCGAAACGACCCTCATCCGGAGGCCCCGCCCAAAACTGGCCCTTCTCCCGCTTCACCATCCCTCGCTTCGGCACAAACGGCCCATCAGGAATCCTTGGCGGCCGTTCTTTCTCCTTTCGTGCCTCTTTCGGTTTTGCGTCCGGCTCCTCTTCTTGGGCGGAAACTGGCATCGCCAAAAAGCCGGAAACAAAAATCCAGAAAACCAGGTTCCTCATAATCCCGCCCACCATCGATTTTCATGTTCCTGCTCCACCAAAGCGTCCAAGGCGGCAAAGACCGCGGCATTACTTATTTCGACCGAAGGATCCGGCTGGTTCCATAAAACCCACCCGCCTACCAAGACGGCCGTGCCCGCCGCCCATACCCACCGCCACTTCAACCGGAACGCAAAGGGCTTTAAATCCTTTTCCTTCTCTTGGCGAAGCCGACCCAGCGTTTTCGATGCAAACCACGCCGGTGCCTTGGGGGGCGGAGCCATGGCCAAGAGCCGTTCCAGCTCCGGCCCCAGCCCTTCCTGCCCCTCCTCCGATGACCCTTTGCTTTCCATATAGGATTAGACCACAGTTTTCTTATTTGGATGCGGCCAAATATCCAGAAAGTTTCTTTTTTAGGCTTTCCCGGGCCCTGAATATTAAGGCCTTAACCGCCGTCAGACTCATACCGGTGGTTTTTACGATCTCCTCCAGATCCATCCCATCATATTGCCGAAGGTGAACCACAAGTCTCTGGTTTTCAGGTAGTTCTGCACAGGCCTCCGCTACGGCTTTTTCCAGTTCCCGGAAAGCCAAGGCCTCAGCCGGGTCCCGACTCGGTTGGGCAGTCTGATTTTCCATGAGGCTTTCCCCGGTCTCGGGATCCACCCGATCCTCCCCATCAATGTTTTTGCGCCGCCATCTTTGCCCCAGACGGGTAAACACCAAATTGCGCACCACGATCATCAGCCAGGTGGTAAACTGGCAATCCCCCCGATACCGGGCCGCCGATCTCCAGACCCGTAAGAAAACATCCTGGGCCGCCTCCTCCACCTCCGGTCCGGCGCCCCCCATCATTCGGGCCACGGTTCCATAGACCCGGTCCTGATGCCGCTCGATCAGTTGGCGAAAAGCCTGCTCATCCCCGGAGGCCACCCGGGCCATCAACTCCCCATCGCCCAATTCCTCGGACATGATCCCGAATAATTCCGCATTTTCCTGCTCCTGCAACGCCCTTATTGGCACCAATTTTACAATGCCCGATCGTCTCAATCTGCCGTCCTCAATGCCGCCATGGAAGCGGATTACCCATCCATTGCGGAGCGACCGGACTGATTGCGCGGGTGCGGAAGCACCCAAGCCTCCGTCCCCGGAGGGGATCCCGCAAAGGTCGGGGGGGTGTACGGGGACCAATGGGCGGAGGAAGGTCGGAGGGGGCCGATCTCCCCTCTCCCTCGCTCTGGACACGCTTCCCCATCTCCATCCAATCTTGATCTGTGGCCGGTCACAGTCATTGGTCCAAAGTAAAGCGCGCCAAGGGCGCCTCCGACGTCAAACGCGGGGCCCTCTTCTCCAAGCTCGCCAAGGAAATCACCGTCGCCACCCGGCTGTCCGGCGGCGATCCCAACTTCAACCCCCGCCTCCGCACCGCCATCGCCGCGGCCCGGGCCGAGTCCATGCCGGTCGACAACATCGATCGCGCCATCCAAAAAGGGACCGGGGAACTCGCCGGCGGCGGCTCCATTGAGGAAATCACCTACGAAGGCTACGGGCCCGGCGGGGTCGCCCTCATGGTCGAAACCCAGACCGATAACAAAAACCGCACCGCCGCCGAAATTCGCCACCTCTTCACCAAACACGGGGGAAATCTTGGGGGGTCCAATTCTGTCGCCTGGATGTTCCGTCGCCGGGGGGTTTTTCTCTTGGAAAATGCCCACCCGGATGTTGCCCTGGAAGCCACCCTCGAGGCCGGCGCGGACGATGTCCGGCCTGCCGGCCACAACGCCACCGAGGTGGTTTGCCCGCCCGACCGGTTCAATGCCGTGGACAAAGCTCTCCGCACCCAAAACCTGCCCCCGGCGGCCAGCCGGTTGATTTACGAGCCGGAAAATCCCGCCTCCGAACCCGATCCCGAAACTTCTGCCAAAATCTCCGCTCTGATCGAGGATCTGGAAGAGCACGGCGACGTCCAAAGCGTCTGGCCCAGTTGCGGCCTTTGTTCCGACCCGGGTCTCCGCGCGGCGGGATGACCCCCGAAGACCGGCTTACGGTTTCAGTCTTGCCGGGCGGGAAACGCCCGCGGGGCGGATCGGCGCCTGCGTCTCCGGATACAAAAGATAGGGCTTTCTCTCCTCCAACCAGGCTTGGACACCCGGCTCCCACGAAGCCACGATCTGCCGTGAGCTCATTCCCGCCAGCACCTGTTTCCGTGTTTCCCGGCTGCGGTTGAGCTTGTCGAACATTTGGGTGTTCTCCGCATCCGCAAAGAAGTTTTTCTTGGGCATCATTCTGCGGAGATAGGCCAGTCCGGCGATGTTGATGGCCGTCAAGTTGGCCGGTGCTTTCGGATCAATGGAAACCTTGGCCCCGGACATGGTGACGTGCCGGTACTTACCGGTCGGGGGCTTAAACCGAAAGGGACGGAAGCTCACCCCGTTGAATCCCCACTCCGTCATCTCCCGACAAAATTGCTCCGCATCCACACCTTCCAGTGCGATCAGGTCAAACGGGTAGGCGGTGGTTCCATCCAGTCCTTTCGTCGGCACACCGGCGGGATTCGCCCCGTTGCTCACGCCCAGTTCCCCAAAAAAACCGGTCGCCACGTAACCCCGCGCCGCTTCGATCCGCGCAATGTTCGGCGAGGTCGGCATCCACTTGAGTCCCGTATCCTCCCAGACCATGTCCTGGGCCCAACCCTTCATGGAAATCACCGAGAGCCGGCACGGTTCCTTCAGGTGCTTTTCGTTCATCCATCTGGCGATCTCGCCCACGGTCAGCCCATACACATACGGCACATCAAACTGCCCGATGAAGGACGGGATCACCTCCGCGCCCCGGGGCCGCGGGCCCTCCACTCGCTTCGCGCCGAGCGGGTTGGGCCGGTCCAGCACCATCACCTCCACGTCCTGCTCCGCCGCCGCCTCCATCACGAGTCCCAGCGTGCTGATGTAGGTGTAGGAGCGGCAACCGACGTCCTGCAGGTCGTAGGCAATCACGTCCACCCCTTCCATCATCGCCGGGGTGGGTTTTCTGGTTTTGCCGTAGAGGGAGTAAACCTTGATGCCGGTTTCCTCGTCCTTGGTGATTTTGCCGTCGTTGTTTTTATCCTCCCCGTGGCGCTCGCCCGAAACGTGCTTTCCCGCCCCCACCTTGCCAAACACCCCGTGCTCCGGCCCGTAGAGAGCGACTAGGTTGACCTCCTTGGCTTCGCGAAAACGTTTCCAAGTCGGCACTCCCTCGCCATCCACCCCGGAAGGATTGGTCACCAACCCCACCCTCTTCCCTTTCAGTTCCTTGAATCCACCATCCGCCAACACATCAATACCGAGCCGGAAGACTGGCCGAACGGCCTCCTGGGCCGAAGCGGATGTCAGGAACCCCGCCAGGACCAAAACCATGCTGAAGCGACCCATGCGGGACGCTAAACCAAAGACC
>VHDM01000095.1 GCA_016876055.1 Verrucomicrobiota bacterium | reverse complement strand
AGCCGGGAGAGGCGAGGTTGAGGAGCCAGCTGGCGGCGTTCATGGCGACGAGGCCCCGGACAAGGTGCGGGACCGACCAGCGGCCGAAGCGTTCCTCGAGAAAATCGGTCCAACCGGCGGGGCTCATGGAGCGGGCGCCTGGTCAGGGCTCAACGGTGACTTTTTTCCAGTTCAGATGCTGGGCGTGGGCGTACTTTTCGAAATCCTTCTCGAACATGATGAGGACGGCGCGGACCACGGCAGAGTCGTCCTCGAAGCTGATCTTGGCGATGAAGTCGGGAATGATGTCGAGCAGGCGGTGGGTATAGATAATGGCGAAGGCGGCGGCGGCGGCGGCGGAGTAGGGAATGTCCTTGTAGGCGCCTTCGGCGAAGTCCTCGACGACGTCGGCGAGGAATTCGAGCTGCTCGACGAGATGGGGAAACTTAGGGGCGTGGATCTGGGTGAACTCGGCCTTCAGCATGGGCAGGCGGTGGAGAAGATTATGCATGATCTTCGGGGTGACCCGAGAGGCCCCGCGTTGGGCGAAAGCGGCAATTTCAGCCATGTGCCAAGGGTGACGGAATCGTCGGCGGACGGCAAGCGGACGCAAAGGTGGATTCTGAAAAAGGGCGGGGCTAGGTTTTGGCGATGATCCAAGCCGTGGCTGCCCCCGCCGTGAAGAAGGTGCCCGAGCGGGGCGAGGTGAATCCCAAGGACACGTGGGACCTGACGCCGCTGTATGCCAAAGAGTCGGACTGGGAGAAGGGATTGGAGGAGCTGAAGGGTCAAAAAGGGAGAATGGCGAAATGGAAAGGGAAGTTGCACCAAGCAGAGGACCTGGGGGCGGCCTGGGAGGAGGAGAAGCAGATTGATTTGATGGCGGAGCGGTTGGGGCAGTACGCCCATCTGCGGGTGGCGGAGGACGGCGGGGATGGGGCCGCGCGGGACCGGTCGCTGCGGCTGGAGCATCTGACGACGGAACTGGCGGAGGAGACGGCGTGGTTTTTGCCGGAGCTGATGAGGATCGGGGATGCGGAATGGGCCGAACTGGTGAAGCATCCGCGACTGGCGGAGTGGCAGGGGAAGCTGGAAAGGATCCGGCGGTACCGGCCGCATATTTTGGGCGAAGGGGAGGAAAGGTTGATGGCGCTGGCGGGGCCGACGTTGGGAGGGCCGGACGAGATCTTTTCGCAACTGACCAATGTGGATTTCCGATTTGGCACGGTAAAGGACGAGGACGGAACGGAGATTGAACTGAGCCACGGAACGTTTACCTCCTTGCTGCAGCGGCAGTCGGCCGAGGTGCGGCGAAAGGCGTGGCAGCAGTATTACACGGAGTTTGAGCAGCACGCGTTCTCGCTGGCGGCGACGCTGGCGAGTTCCGTGAAGGGGGATGTGTTCCGGGCCAAGGCGAGGAAGCATGCCAGGGCGCGGGCGCAATCGCTTTTCCCCGACCGCGTGCCGGAGAAGGTGTACGACAATCTGGTGGCCGTGGTACGGCAGAATTTAAAACCGCTCCAAAGATACCATCGGCTTCGGAAAAAGGTTTTGGGGTTGAAGGAACTGCGGGCGGCGGATCTGCAGGTGCCGTTGGTGGCATCGGCCAAGCGAAAGACGAAGTTTGAGGAGGCCGCCGGAATGGTGACGACCGCGTGTGGACCGCTGGGCAAGGATTACCAGAGCGTGTTGGGGGAGGGGTTGGGGAAATCGCGCTGGGTGGACCGGTACGAGAACCGGGGGAAACGGAGCGGGGCTTTTTCCAGTGGCAGTTACCAGAACCCACCGTACATCCTGATGAATTACCGGGAGGATGTGTTGGCGGATGTGTACACCTTGGCCCACGAGGCGGGGCATTCGATGCACACCTGGATGAGTCACCGAGCGCAGCCTTACCAGGATGCCCATTACCCGATTCTGTTGGCGGAGGTGGCTTCGACCTTCAACGAAGAGTTGCTGACGCATCATCTCTTGGAGGGTCCGGCCCAGGAGGACAAAACTCTGCGAGCTTACATTCTGAACCGGCAGATCGATGATATCCGGGGAACACTGTATCGGCAGGTGATGTTCGCAGAGTTTGAGCAGCGCATCCACGAGGCGGAGGAGAAGGGAATGGCGCTGACGTTGGACTTTTTCCGGACCTGCTACCGAGAACTGCTCCAGGCGTATCTGGGTGAGGCGATGGAGATTGAGGCACCGCTGGAGTTGGAGTGCCTGCGGATCCCGCACTTCTACAGTGCGTTCTACGTCTATAAGTATGCGATCGGCCTCTCCGCGGCGATTGCACTTTCGCGGAAGGTGCTGGCCGGGGAGAGCGGGGCCGTGGAACGGGTGCGTGGATTTTTGAATTCGGGGGGTTCGCGACCGCCTTTGGAGACGCTCCGGACAGCGGGGGTGGACATGGAGAGTGCGGTGCCGGTGGAATCGGCGTTGAGCCTTTTTGCGGAACGGGTGGACGAGCTCGAGAAAGTATTGGGTTAGCGGATTTCTTGCGGTTCGGTCCCCGGATTGCAGGATAGCCCGCGATGAGCGTGGAACCGGCATGGATGCAGGCGAATTGGGGTAATCTGGCGATGGTCTCGTGGCTGGTGGATCCGGCCTTGGTGCAGGGGAAGATGCCGCCGGGATGCACCCTGGACCTGTGGGAGGGGGCGGCGGCGCTGAGTCTGGTGGGAGTGGAATTTTCCAACGTGGTGGTGAAAGGGATCCGCTGGCCGTGGCACAACCATTTCCCGGAGCTCAACCTGCGGACGTATGCCCAGGGTCCGCAGGGGCCTGGCGTGGTGTTCCTGGGGGAGTTGGTGCCGAAGCTCCTGGTGGCGAGGATGGCGCGAGGCATTTACGGGGAGCCGTACGAAAACGGAAGGATTTGGTTGGAAAAGCGGGAGGGAGGACGTGAACCGGAGGTGGCGTATGTGTGGGGCCCGGGGGCGGGAACCTTCCGGTTCTCCCTGCGGGCGGAAGCGAGACCCATGCCCGTAGGCAAGGGGACGCTCGAGGAGTTCCTGTTAGATCGGAGCCGCGGATATAACCGGTTTCGCGGGGGCACTACGTACAAAGTCATGCATCAACCGTGGACGATGCGGGCACCCTTACACTATGCAGTGGATGGGGCGACGGGGGCACCCTTTGGGCCGGATTTCGGACCGGTTTTGCAAGGCGCTGCCGCCTCAGTGCTGTTTTCCGACGGTTCGGCGGTCCAAGTGGGATATCCTGCGCGGATGGGAGCGTGAAGCACCGGGTCATCACGGTGGGGCGGCCCGCGGGCTGGGCACGCAGCGCGGCCGAGGAGTATGTCAAACGAATCGGGGGGTTTGCGGAGGTTGAACTGCACCATGTCAAAGAAGGCGTCAAGCAAGGGAAAGAACTTTTGGAAAAGACCGAGGGTTGGCACCGGGTAGCCTTGGATGAGCGGGGCCGGGCAGCTGAGACGGCTGAATGGAAAAAAGAGTTTGAAAAATGGGAGCGGGGTGGAAAGACAAAGACAGCCTGGATCTTGGGTGGGGCGGATGGGCATGGGGCAGGTTTCCGCGACCAGTGTGGCGAGGTTTGGTCGTTGGGACCGCAAACCCTTTCCCATGATTTGGCCCTGGTGGTCCTGCTGGAGCAGATTTACCGGGTAGAGAGTTGGAGGGCGGGACATCCGTACCATCGCGAATGAATTCCGGGGACTCGACGGCGCAGGCTCCGAGAACCGTGGGGAAAGCCTGGCTGTACCTGAAGCGTTCGTTGCTTTGCCGTTGTCCCACTTGCGGTGAAAAACCGATTTTTGCGCCAGTGAAGGAGACGCGGTCCCTGCAGGACTGGTTTACGCCTTTGGACGGGTGCCCGAAGTGTGGATACGCTTATGAACGAGAGCCGGGATATTTTCTGCTGGCGATCTGGGGGGTAAATTACGGGGTAATTGGGCTTGGCGGAATGACCGCCTATTTCATCCTGCGGGCATGCACCGACCTGCGGCCGACGGTTTTATTCCTGCTGTGCGTCATGCCAGCCCCCTTTCTGAGCGTGTTGTTCGCCCGGCACGCCAAGTCGATGTTTTTGGCGATGGATCATTTTTGCGATCCGCACTTGCGGACAAAGAAAACCCACAAAAAATCCGATTAGTCTTGTCATCCTATCGGCGGGAAGGTTGAACAGGAGTTGCATGGCAGTAGGCCCGATTTCGAAATTCAT
>VHDM01000094.1 GCA_016876055.1 Verrucomicrobiota bacterium | reverse complement strand
CAGGTGGAGGGGGCTTGGAGCGGGGGCGGGGTTCGGGTAGGTTGGCAAATTCATGATTGGCTGGGTTTTAAAGAAAATCCTGGGGACGCAGAACCAGCGGGAAGTCCGCCGGATGATGCCGCTCGTCCAGCAGATCAACCAACGGGAGGAGCCGTTGCGCCCGCTTTCCTTTGAGGAGCTCAGAGCCAAAACCAACACGTTCCGGGAAAGAATCGCCAAGGGGGAGAGCGTCGACGCCATCCTGCCGGAAGCCTTCGCGGTGGTGAAAAACTGCTGCCGACGCTTTACGGAGGAGAAGAGAAAGATCCGGGTGCGCGGGCAGGAGATCGCCTGGGAGATGATCCCTTTCGACGTCCAGCTGATCGGCGGAATGGTCCTGCACTCCGGCCGGATCGCGGAAATGGCCACGGGAGAGGGCAAAACGCTGGTGGCCACCCTGCCCACCTATCTCAACGCGCTGACCGGTAAAGGGGTGCATGTGGTGACGGTGAACGATTACCTTGCGGCGCGGGATTCGGAATGGATGGGCGAGGTGTATCGGGAGCTCGGGCTGACGGTGGGATGCCTCCAGCACGGGCAGAGCCAGGCGGAGCGGCGGGCGCAGTACGCCTGCGACATCACCTATGGGACGTGCTCGGAATTTGGTTTCGACTACCTCCGTGACAACGGCATGGCGACGACACCCGAAGATCAGGTCCAGCGGGGGCATTTTTATGCCATCATCGACGAGGTCGACAGCATTCTGATCGACGAGGCGCGGACGCCGCTGATCATCTCCGGGCCGGTGACGGTTTCGACCCACCAGTTCGACAAGTATCGGTCGTCGATCGAGGGACTGGTTCGGAAACAGAACGGGCTGTGCACGGACTGGGCGAACCAGGCCAAGGAGAAGGTGGAGGCGGGGGATCTGCCGGGGGCGGGGCGGTTGTTGTTCCGGGTAAAGATGGGGTCGCCCCGCAACAAGCTGCTCCTGAAGTTCATGGAGGATCCGGGCACGCGGCGGGCGATCGACGATGCGGAGCTGGAGATGTATCAGGACACCCGCCGGACCGAGCTCTACAAGACCAAGGAGGAGATGTACTTTACGATCGACGAGCGGAACAGCGAGGCGGACTTGTCCGAAATGGGCCGCAAATTCCTCAACCCTGCGGATCCTCTTTTCTTTCTGGTGCCCGACCTGATCACCACCAACCACGACATCGACAGCAACTCGGCCCTGTCGGCCGAAGAGAAGCTAAAACAGAAGCAGGCGGCGCAGGCCAATTACGAGGAGGCGAGCCAGCGGATCCATAACATTAGCCAGCTGCTGCGGGCGTACTGCGTTTTCGAGAAGGACGTTCACTACGTGGTGCAGGAGAACAAGGTGATCATCGTGGATGAGTACACCGGGCGGTTGATGCCGGGCCGGCGCTGGAGCGACGGGTTGCACCAGGCGGTGGAGGCCAAGGAAGGGGTGCAGATCGACCGGGAGACGCAGACGCTGGCGACGATCACGATCCAGAACTATTTCCGGCTGTACGAGAAGCTGGCGGGAATGACCGGGACGGCGGAGACGGAGGCGAACGAGTTCAAGGACATCTACCGGTTGGGCGTGGTGGTGATCCCGACGAACCGGGCCTGTGTGCGCAAGGACGCGGACGACCTGATCTTCAAGACGCGCCGGGAGAAGCTCAACGCGCTGATCGAGGAGATCAAGAAGCGGAACGGGGCGGGGCAGCCGATGCTGGTGGGGACGGCGTCGGTGGAGTCGTCCGAAATCCTCAGCCGGATGCTCCGGCGCGAAAACATTCCGCACAACGTGCTGAACGCGAAGTATCACCAGCAGGAGGCGGAGATCGTGGCGCGGGCGGGGGAACGTGGGGCGGTGACGATCGCGACGAACATGGCGGGGCGCGGCACGGACATCAAATTGTCCCCCGGGGTGCCGGAGCTGGGAGGGCTGCACGTGGTGGGGACGGAGCGGCACGAATCGCGCCGGATCGACCGGCAGCTGCGCGGGCGTTGCGCGCGGCAGGGGGATCCGGGCTCGAGCCAGTTTTATATTTCCTTTGAGGACGACCTGATGCGCAACTTCGGTGATTCGCGGCGGATTGCCGGCCTGATGACAAAGCTGGGGATGGAGGATAATGAGGGGTTGCAGCATCCATGGCTGAACCGGTCGGTGGAGACGGCGCAGAAGCGGGTGGAGCAGCGAAACTACCAGATCCGGAAGCACACGCTGCAGTACGACGACGTGATGAACCAGCAGCGGACGGTGATCTACAGCTGGCGGACCGAGATATTGACGACGGAGGATCCGCGGAAAGAGGTGTTTGAAACGGTGGACGAAAAAATCGGCGCGGAGGTGGAGGCGAGGGCGGGGACCGACCCGGTGGACGTGGACGGGTTGGTGCATTGGGCGAACACGGCGATGCCCCTGGGAATCCAGAAGGAGGATTTACAGAATGCGGGGGGCAAGGATGCGTGGAAGGAGTTGTTGCAAAAGCGGGTGCGGGAGGCGTACGAGCTGAAGGTGAAGTTTGAGAATCCGGAGGCGGTGAAAGCCTTGGAGAGATATGTCCTTTTGGGGGCGATCGACCGGCTGTGGCAGGAGCATCTCTATGCAATGGATGGTTTGAGAACCTCGATTAATTTGCGGGCCTACGGCCAGAAGGATCCGCTCATCGAGTACAAGCGGGAGGCCTACGGGATGTTTGAGGAACTGATGGAGCGGATCAAAGGGGAGGCGGTGCTCAATTTGTTCCGCTCGGCCTCCAGCCTTTCGGCGTTTGAGCATTTTCTGGCGGCGTTGCCGCAGCGGACGGGTCGGGGGGAACTGCCGATGCAGGCGCCGGCTCAGCCCACGGAGGGTTCGCTGAGCATGGGCGGAGGTGCGGCGGGCGGGGTGGAAGCAGCGCTGGCCCCCATGAAGCGGCAGGGGCCGAAGCTGGGGCGGAACGATCCTTGTCCGCTGGATCCGGGTAAAAAGTTCAAGAATTGCTGCGGGGCAAGCGGCAGCAAGGCGTGTCTCAAGGTGGCGGCGTAGGTTCTCAAGTTCATTGGACAGCCAGACAGCTGGCTTTAAGATTCTCTCGATGCTCCCTTCGGCTTCCGGAACTCTCTGGGCTGGTCTGACCCCCGTTTTGGCGTCGGCTGGCTTGGCCATGCTGGTGGGATTCGGACTGGGACGGGTGACGGCGCCTCCGGCGGCCATCGAGCAGAAGTCGGACCGGGTGATGCCATCCTCTGCGAAAGAGGCTGAGAATCAGGAGCCGGCTTGGCAAACCGTGGAGACCGGAGTGAAGACAAGCACCGCCGCAGATGTTGCCGGGGCGGCGGCGATGGGCAGTCCCCGCCAGCGGGAGAAGGCGTTGGAGGAGGTGCTTGCCAAGGCCAGTCTGGAGGAAGTCAGAAAGTCTTTGGATTGGGCCAACGCCCTGCCGGACGGACCGATGAAAAAAGCGGCCCTTGAAAAAATCCTCAAGCGTTGGGGGCAGTTGGATGGACCTGGGGCCACGGCTTACGCCAGCCAGGTTTATGCGGAGACCGGGAATCCCAGCCTTTTGCGCGAGGCTTTGTCGGGGTGGGCGGACAAGGATCCCCAGGCGGCGGTCAATCAACTGGCGGCGATGAACCTCAACGACGGCCTGCAGCAGGACATCCGCCGGGATTTGCTGGAGCAGTGGGCGGACCTCAGTCCGACGGCGGCGGCGGCCTACGCGGCGGCGAACCGAAACCCGGACAGCTGGCGGGGCTTGGTGGGGACGGTTGCGGATGAGTGGTCCAAGCGGGATCCGGCGGCGGCGGCGAACTGGGCGGCGGCGCTTGATGCGGGGCGGGACAAGCGTGCAGCCATCTATACGGCTATTTCCAACTGGGCGGATGCCGATTTAAATGGGGCGGCGGCTTATGTTTCCGGACAGCCGGCGGGGGAAAGCCGGGACACGATGGCGGGGACCCTCGCCCGGCACATCGGGCAGGAGGATCCGGCTTCGGGCTTGAAGTGGGCGGCGATGGTGGCGGACCCGGGGTCGCAGGAGCGGGCGATTGCGGGGGCGTTGATTGATCTGTACCGCAAGGACGAGGCGCAAGCCCGGCAGTTGCTGCAAAGTTCAACGATTTCGGCGCAGGTGCAGGCGGCGGCACTCAGCCGGATGACCAACCGCGGGCCGTGGTGGCGGTAGG
>VHDM01000093.1 GCA_016876055.1 Verrucomicrobiota bacterium | reverse complement strand
AAAACGGCCGCCTAACTCAGGGCCTGACCCGCGGCGATGGTGAAAAGGGCGACGACATCACGGAAAACCTTAGAACCATCCGGAATCTTCCCCTTTCCGTGGAAAGATTGCCCAAGGTCATCGAATTCCGTGGCGAGGTCTATCTTCCCGAACCGGCATTCGCTTCCCTCAACCGGACTCGGGAAAAAGCCGGCGAGCCTCCCTTCGCCAACCCCCGCAACGCCGCCGCCGGCACGTTGAAGTTGCTCGACTCCCGGGAAGTAGCCCGCCGTCCCCTTGCTGTGGTTTTTTACGGTCTCGGGGAAGTCGTCGGGGCGAAGACAGAATCCCAGGTCGAACTCCATCGTCAGATCGGCAAATGGGGCTTGCCGGGTCACAGCTGGTTCCGACACGTCAAGGGAGCCGACGGTGTCTTGGCAGCTGTGCGGGAGTTGGACAAAGATCGCGCGCAATTCCTTTTCGCGACCGACGGCGCCGTCATCAAGGTCAGCCGTTTCGACCAACAGCGGGTCCTCGGCTCAACTGACAAGGCCCCCCGCTGGGCGATCGCCTACAAGTACGCGCCCGAGCAGGCCGAAACCCGCCTCCGCGACATCACTTTCCAAGTAGGCCGCACGGGCGTCATCACCCCGGTCGCCGAGCTCGAGCCGGTCCAGCTCAGCGGCACCACCGTAGCGCGGGCCACGCTGCACAACTTCGAGGAGATCGCCCGCAAGGACATCCGTGTGGGCGACCTCGTTACCGTGGAAAAGGCCGGCGAGATCATTCCGGCCGTGGTCTCGGTCAACCTGAAGAAACGGCCCAGGGACTCCAAGCCGATCCACCCGCCCAAACAGTGCCCGGTCTGCGGCGGCCCGCTGCACAAAGAGGAGGTTTTTCTCCGCTGCACTTCCCGCGACTGCGTCGGTCAGCTCAAGCGCCGCTTGCAACATTTCGCCCACCGTGGGGCCATGGACATTGAGGGGATGGGTGAAGCCATGGTCAGTCAGCTCATCGATGCCGGCCTGATCCAGCATCTCGAACAAATCTACGACCTGACCGCCGGGCCGTTGGCCGGCCTGGAACGGATGGGGGAAAAGTCCGCCACCAACCTCATCGCAGGCATCGAGGCCAGCAAGCAGCGCCCGCTTTGGCGACTCATCTTCGGCTTGGGTATCCCGCAGGTTGGCGCGGTTCTAGCCGAGGCCTTAGCCCGCCATTTCCAATCCATGGAGAAATTGGAAAAGGCGGGGACGTCGGATCTGATCCAGGTCAAGGACGTGGGCCAAAAAGTGGCTGAAGAGATCGTCTCTTTCTTTTGCGAAGCCTCCACCCGCCGGCTGCTCTTGGGACTCAAGAAAGCCGGCTGTAATTTCCGTGCCTTGCCTGAGGAGTTGGCGGTGCGGGGCGGCGTCTTTTCAGGAAAGAAATTTGTCATTACCGGCACCCTCAGTGCCCCCCGGGAGGATTTCACCCGCCGCATCCAATCCCTTGGAGGCACCGTCTCCGGTTCGGTCAGCGCCAAGACCGACTACCTCTTGGCCGGAGACGAGGCGGGCTCGAAGCTCGACAAGGCCAAAGCGCTGGGAGTTCGCAGCCTCACGGAAAAAGAGTTCGAAAAGCTTGCTGGAGCATGAATCGCGGAGTGATAATCCTCCGCATGCGCGCCTTTGGGTTTTGCCCTTCCCTTCTCCTTGCAGGCGTCTGGATTTTCGGATTTCCCCCTGTTTTCGCCCAGGTCGATCCTGGAACGGCCGAGGACGCCGAAGCCGAACGTCGAAAAATTCTCAAGGCCGCTGACCAGGTCGAACGCATGGACGCCAGCGTCGAAGACATGAAGGCTCGGGTCGCCTCCTTGGAAAAACTTCTCGAGGAAGTCAAACAGCAGACCCACTCCTTGAAGGAAAGTCTTGCCAGCGCCGCCGCCAGGGCGGAAAAGGAAAAAAGCGTTTTGTTGGAGGAAGTCGCCAAGATGCTGGCCGAAAAGAGAACCAAAGAAAAAAAAGCCGAGGTGGCCGCCCAGCTGGTCGACCGGGAGGGCTATGAGCATGTCGTCGCCAAGGGCGACACCTTGAGTTCGATCGTGCAGGCCTACAACAAGGAGCACCAACTGAAGCTCACCATCGAATCTCTACGCAAAGCCAACCAGCTTTCTAAGGACGCCCCGCTCAAGGTCGGGCAAAAGCTTTTCATCCCGTCCAGCTAGGCCCGGCATGCCCTCCCCCGCTTCCGCGTTTCGGCTGCAAAAAGTCCAAACGGGGCGGGTGCTCGGCCCGATGGACCTGGATCACCTCAAAGCCTTGGCCAACCAGTCGCTGATCGCGCCGGAGGATCTTGTGCAGGTCGACGAGGGCCCTTGGCAGAAAGCACCGGAAATCACCGAGCTGGAAATGCTTTGGATGGTTGAGCCCCTCGATGGGCCCCGCTACGGACCCACCACCGCCGGCACCATCGCGGAGTTTCTCCAGAGCGGACAGCTCGGCGGATCCGAGCTCGTCACCCACCTGCGTGCCAAGGAAGGTTTTACGGTCACAGAATTCCTTGAGGAAATGAGAAGGCGCCGTGACGCCAAACTAAAAAGCCGGACCATCAAGCTGGAGGATGCGAGCGAATCCAACCCATCCCGCCCCGCGGAAAGTCCCGCCTTCGATGCCGCTCTTCGCCTCCGGATCCGGCAGTTGGAAACCGATCTGGCCGAGGCCAAAAAGCTTTTGGAAAAACAGTCCGCCGAACTGGTCCGCCTTCGCCACTCCGCCGGGTCCGGGCTTTCGATTTGACCCGGCGGCGCCGTCGCCGCTACTCTTTCCAGTTCAACATCTTCCCTTATGCGCCACACCATTTCCGTCGTCGTCCAGAATCGTTTCGGGGTGCTGACCCGGATCGCCGGCCTCTTTAGCGGGCGCGGCTTTAACATCGATACCCTCAACGTTGGTCCCACCCAGAACGACAAAGTCTCCCGCATGACCATCGTGGTCGTGGGCAACGACCAGGTCCTCGAACAAGTGGTCAAACAGCTCAAAAAACTCGTTGATGTCTTGGAAGTCTACGATTTTAAGGACGGGGACGTGGTCGATCGGGAACTCATTCTCATCAAGGTGAAGGCCAACTCCTCCTCCCGGCCGGAGGTCATGCAGATTTGCGACATTTTCCGCGCCAAAATCGTGGATGTGCAGTCCTCCAGCCTCGCTATCGAGGTGACCGGCGACGAAAGCAAGATCGACAAGTTCCTTGCCCTGATGAAACCCTTCGGAATCCTCGAACTGAGCCGGACGGGCCGGATCGCCCTGCCCCGCCGCTGAGATTTCCCCCAACCCCCAGGAGACACCCTTATGCCCGCCCGCATTTATCACGATTCTGACGCCAGCCTTGCACCCCTGAAAAAACGAAAGGTCGCGGTCATCGGCTTTGGCTCGCAGGGCCACGCCCACGCCCTCAACCTGAAGAACAGCGGCATTCGCGTCACCGTGGGTCTTTATCCGGGCAGTAAATCCATTCCGGTCGCCAAGAAGCACGGCTTCAAGGTTCTTGCCACCGCGGACGCCGTGCGTGGGGCCGACGTGATTTTTGTCGCGGTTCCTGATCTGAAGATCCCGTCCGTTTACACCAAGGACATCGCCCCGAATCTGCGCAAGGGCCAGTGCCTGCTCTTCAGCCACGGCTTTGCCATCCACTACCAGACCGTCCGCCCCCCGAAAAATGTCGATGTGATCCTCGTCGCCCCCAAGGGCCCGGGGCATATCGTCCGCCGCCAGTATTTGGAAGGGCGAGGGGTTCCCGCCCTTTTCGCCGTCCAACAGAACCCCACCGGCCAAGCCCGGGCCGTCGCCTTGGCCTGGGCTCGGGGCTTGGGCGCCACCCGTGCGGGCGTCCTCCAGACCACTTTTAAGGAGGAGACGGAAACCGACCTCTTTGGCGAACAGGCTGTTCTTTGCGGCGGAACCTCCGCCCTGATTCAGGCCGGCTTTGAGGTGCTTGTGAAAGCCGGCTACCAGCCCGAGGTCGCCTATTTCGAGGTGCTGCACGAACTGAAGCTGATCGTTGACTTGATCAATGAGGCCGGCATCGCCGGCATGCGTTTCTCTATTTCGGAAACCGCCAAATATGGCGACGTCACCCGCGGTCCCCGGGTGGTCGATGCCCGCACCAAAAAGGCCATGCAGGCGGTTTTGCAGGAGATTCGCAACGGCAAGTTTGCCCGCGAATGGGTCAAGGAGAGCCGGACCGGCATGAAGCGGTACCACCGCCTCCTCAAACAGGGTGAGAAGCACCCGAT
>VHDM01000092.1 GCA_016876055.1 Verrucomicrobiota bacterium | reverse complement strand
CTGATTACCTTGGCTCCCTGAAAATTCTCCACGCGCTCGGTGATTTTTTTGTCATCAACATCAGTTCCCCCAACACCGCTGGCCTCCGCGATCTGGCTCAACCGGACGACCTCCGCCGGCTTCTCTCAGCCCTCCAGGAATTCAACCACTCGACCTCCGCCCCCAAGCCCCTCCTTCTGAAGGTCTCACCCGATACGGAAGACCACCATCTTCCGGATCTGGTCACCATCACCCGAGATTTCAAACTTGCCGGCATCGTGGCCACCAACACCACCGCCCAGCGTGCCGCCAAGGATCCCGGTGAATCCGGCGGGTTGAGCGGCCGACTTCTTGCCGATCGTGCCATGGCCGTCACCAAAATCGTCCGCCCGCTCCTGGCCAAGGATCAGATTCTCATTGGCGTAGGCGGCATCATGAACTCCAACGATTATCAAACCCGCCGCCAAGCCGGGGCCGACCTTTTGCAAACCTACACCGGGCTCGTTTACCTCGGCCCTACCGCCACTTGGGAAATCCTTGGTCGTAGTGAATGGTCCTAATCTTTCCTCGAATCCTCGCGCCTGATTTAAGACTGCTTTCTCCTCTTTTTTGGTGCCTTGTTCTCCGTCGCCCTTTCCAACAGCCACAGCAGATCGGAGAGCCGGTTGAGATATCTCGGCACCAAACTCCGGATGCTCCCTTGCGCTTTCTCCAGCTTCCAAATCTCCCGTTCCGCCCGTCGGCAGACCGTCCGCGCCAGATCCAGGGCCGCCCCCGCCGTCGAGTCTCCCGGGGTTGACCAGCCTTTGGCCTTGGGAGCCGCCCTTTCCATCTTTGCAATCTCCCGGTCTAAAACGTCCAGATCGGCATCCTGCAACCGCGCATACCCATCCGCCTCATATCGATTTATATCCTCC
The DNA here is from genome assembly GCA_016876055.1 of Verrucomicrobiota bacterium. Taxonomy (GTDB): domain Bacteria; phylum Verrucomicrobiota; class Verrucomicrobiia; order Methylacidiphilales; family Verrucolacustridaceae; genus Verrucolacustris. Next base: position 3,457 of record VHDM01000092.1, on the reverse strand, counting down.
GGCGCCACCGCCAACTCGCCCATTAAGCCGACCAGGGCCTTTTGAATCTTTTCCAAAAGGCCCTTCGCAGCCTGCTTGGCCAAAGACCGCGCCAACCCCAAGGCCGCGTTTAATTCGTCCACCGAACCATATGCCCCCACACGGGGGTCCTCCTTGGATACCCGCTTCCCATACATCAGGGCGGTCGATCCCCCGTCCCCGGTTCGCGTGGAAATTGACATTTCTCAGGCTGTCCTAAGGGGTGCTAGCTTTCCAGATCTTCCATGAACCGTCAAAAACTTGTCTCCTTGGCTGTCCTCGCCGGCGGCGTCGCTCTCCTCGCCCGCCAATCCGGCCTCGTTCACCTCGACTTCTACCTCTTCGGCCTCGACCTCCGGCTACCCCTGGTCCTGCTTGGCTTTCTCCTCGCCGGCTTTCTGGCCGGCGCGCTCCTGAAATCCTCCTGATCGTGCCTCGTCCCGCCCGTCTTCTTTTCGGCAACACCGATCGCGTTCCCGACCTCACCTACGCGACCGGTCTCTTCATCCCCGACGACTTTGCTTGGTTCCGCTCTCCCGGCGGTGAAACCTTCGCTCTCCTTGGTCCCCTCGAAATCGACCGGGCCCGCCGCACCGCCACCGTCGACACCTGCCTCGATCTTGAGGAAGAAAAGATTCGCCTCGGCCTGACCAAAGCCCCCCACCCGAAGGTGCTCGCCGCCATTTTGCGCGCAAACGGGATCCGCGCTGCCGAAGTTCCCGCCAGCTTTCCCGTCGGCCTCTTCCGGGATCTCCAGCGTACTGGGATCCGTCTTCGGCCCGTTCCTGATCCCTTCTTTCCAGAACGTATGAAAAAAAGCCCACTCGAACTCCGCCACCTCGCCCAAGCCCTGCGCGCCGCCGAGGCTGGCCTCCATCGCGCTGGGGAAGTTCTGCGCGCCGCCAAAATTGGCCCCCGCCAAATCCTCCGCTGGGGCGGTTCCGTGCTGACCTCGGAACGACTCCGCATCGAGATGGAGTCTGCCTGCCTTCGGGATGGCGCCCTCGCCAAGGACACCATCGTGGCCGGCGGCATCCAAGCCTGCGACCCGCATGAACGCGGCTCCGGCCCCCTTCGCGCCCACCAAGCCATCATCCTTGATATTTTTCCCCGCGATCCCCGCACCGGTTACTTCGGCGACCTCACCCGCACAGTGGTCAAGGGCCGGCCTTCGGAGGCCCTTGAGCAGATGCACGCCACGGTCTCCTCGGGCCAGAAACGAATCCTCCGGCAACTTCGACCCGGCCTGAACGGCCAGAAAGCCCAGGACGAACTCCGCGACTTTTTCCGGGACCGCGGTTATCCCACCGAGATCCGGCGTGGGCGCTGGACCGGCTTCTTCCATGGCGTGGGACATGGCCTCGGCCTCGAAATTCATGAAGCCCCCCGATTTGCCGTCCCCAAGCTTCCGGCCGGTGCGGTGATCACCGTGGAGCCGGGCCTCTATATTCCCGGGGTCGGAGGCGTTCGCATCGAGGATGTGGTTTACCTCACCGGTCATGGCCATCGCCGGCTCACGCGCTTCCCCGGCGTCTGGCAAATACGATGAACAGGCTTTTGTTTTGGGTCCTGGTGCTGGTGGCTTCCGCGGCTCCCGCCGCGCAGCCGAAACCCAAGCCCAAACCGCCCACTTTGGAGCAGGTCAACGAACAGCTCTTGGCCCGCGCCGCGCTGATGGTCGATCCGCTTACCGGGCAGGCGCTCTACGCCAGGAATGTCGACGATCCTTTCCCTCCTGCCAGCACCGTCAAGATGATGACCGCCCTTCTCGCCTTCGAAAAAACCGGCGGGATCGGCACGATTACCGTTCAGCCGGAGGACACCCGGGTGGAACCCAGCCATGTTCCCCTGCGTCCGGGCGAACGGGTGGAAATCTCCGATCTCCTCCGCTCCATCATCATCGGGTCGGATAACGACAGCGCGATGGCCTTAGCCCGCGCCACCGCGGGCTCCACCCCACTTTTTGTTCAGGAAATGAATGCGGAGGCCCTGAAACTGGGGATGACCCGGACCCGCTTTGGTAACCCGCACGGTCTCCCCGGCACCGGTCAGGTCACCACCGTTCGCGACCTGATGGCCCTCTTCAATGCGTTCCTGGCAAAGCCGGAACTCCGGCGGATGGCCCAAACCCCCGCCTACCATTTGCGCACCGCCATCGGACTTCAGCGGATGAAAAACCATAACAAGCTGCTGGGGGTTTATCCCGGAATGGGGCCCGCCAAAACCGGTTGGACCTATGAATCCCGCCACACCTTTGCTGCCGCCGCCAAGCGGGAGGGCCGGGAACTTCGGCTGACGTTACTGCGCAGCGCTAACAAATGGAAAGACACCCGCCTGCTGTTCGATTACGGCTTCGCCAACCTCCCGTCTGCCCCCGCCCCGCCCCCTACCTCGTTGGCTGCGCCCGAGCCGGCGGAGCCCCGTCTCACGGCTCCTGGGCCGCAGGAAAAAGTCCTGATCCAGCCCGATCCCATCATCTACACCGTCCGCAAGGGGGACTCCCTCAGCGGTATTGCCAAGCGCTACCGGGTCGGCGTGGAGGACATTCTTCTCATCAATCCCATGGACGACCCTGATTTCCTCATCCCCGGCCAAGTTATCCGCATCCCCCAAAAACCGAAAGTTCCTTAAGCCCGAACTCCTTTTATCCCTAAGCCCCTCGCAAGGAAAATTCCCGCTCCCAGGATCATTAGACCCGCCGAAAACCACTGCCCCCGGCTTAAGCCCACCAGCCGCGGATCCCCCAAGTCTGGCTCCCGGAAAAACTCCAATCCGATCCGGATGACCCCATAAACCACAAAGAACGCCCCGGTCACCTTTCCGCTGGGCTGTAAGTTTTTCGACCTTAGCCAGTACATCACCAATCCGAGCACCAGTCCCTCCCCCACCGCTTCATAAATCTGCGAGGGGTGTCGGGGAAGTTGAGTACCCGAATGCGGAAAAATAACCGCCCACGGCACCTCACTCGGACGGCCCCATAATTCCCCATTGATAAAGTTGGCGATTCTTCCGAGAAAAATTCCCACCGGAGCCAGCACCGCCGCATTGTCGGCCACCGCCCAGCCGTCCACCCTGACTTTTCTGGCCCACAGCAGAAATCCAATGAGGGCCCCGGCGATCCCCCCATGGCTGGCCATGCCCCGCAAACCGCCATCCCAAAAAGCGACCACGCCGATCGGATTCCGGAGGGTTTCATTCCAGTCGTAAAGCAGGCAATAGCCAAGTCGGCCACCGATCAGGACCCCTAACACCGTGGTAAAAAGCAGTTCGGCAATCTGGTTGTCATTGAGAACTGACCATCCTTTGCGCCGAAACCACGCCAGCCCGTAAAACCAGGCTAAAAATCCGGCCACATACGCCATCCCGTAGTATCGAATTCCCCAGCCGCTCCCGAACTCGATCAGGAACGGATTCAGGTCATGGATGTAGTACGCCATCA
>VHDM01000091.1 GCA_016876055.1 Verrucomicrobiota bacterium | reverse complement strand
GAGGGGCGGTTGCAAGGGGTTCGGACGAGCTGTGAAGCGAAGGGAGCGTCCACGGTTCGAACCATTCAGGCCGATCTTAGTTTCCGGCAGCAGGTGGCTGATTTGGCGCATCAGATCAGTGCGGATGGGTCCGGCGTTGATGTTCTTTGGAATAACGCAGGGGGATATTTCGCGGACCGCAAGATTTCTCCCGAAGGGTATGAAAGGACCTGGGCCATGAACCATCTGGCTTACTTTGACTTCACGCAACTCCTCTTTCCCTTGCTGTTGAAGGCGAAAGATCCGAGGGTTTTGTGCACCGCCTCGGAAGCTCATCGTTGGGGAAAGATGGAGTGGGATAATCTGCAGGGGGAGAAAAAATGGGACGGGTGGAAGGCCTACTGTAATTCCAAGTTGGCCAATCTCCTTTATGTGGCGGAGCAGGGGCGCCGCCTGGGACGTTCTCCCATCCGGGTGTGTGCCGTTCATCCTGGCTTGGTGAATTCGGCCTTTGGAGATGAAAACACTGGATTGAAGTCGAAAGCCTTCCTCTGGCTGAAGAGAACTTTTGGTCGGACCAACGAGCAGGGGGCGGATACCGCTGTCTGGTTGTCGGCGCGAGAAGAGCGGCCCATCCAAGGAGGGTACTACTCCAATCGCGCGGAGAAGCTGCCCTCCGCAGCGGCCCGCAACCTGACCGATGCCCAGCGGCTTTGGCAAATCAGCGTGGCCGGACCATGAAACTGAAGATCGGGTCGTTGGAGCTGGCCACCAACCTCTGCCTGTCTCCCTTAGCGGGATATACGAACCTGCCGTTTCGGCGAGTGGTCCGGGAGCTGGGGGGGTGCGGGTTGGCCACCACCGATCTGGTGAATGCTCGCTCGTTGCTAGAAAACAACCGCAGAGCCCTGGAGCTGGTGGCGACATCGCCGGATGATCGGCCTTGGGCCGTACAGCTCTTTGGGGCGGTGGCCTCCGAGATGCGGGACGCAGCCAAAAAATGCGAGGATCTGGGGGCGAATGCGGTCGACATCAATATGGGTTGTCCCGTCCGTAAGGTGTGCAAGGTGGGGGGAGGTTCAGCGATGATGACGGAGTTGGCCAAGACGGCTGAGCTGGTGCGGGGCATGGTGGCGGCGGTCAAAATTCCGATCACGGCCAAGATGCGGCTGGGGTGGGACGAGAAAAATCTGACCGCGCCCGATCTGGCTCGGGCTCTGGAGGAGACGGGGGTCGCCGCTATCTTTGTCCATGGTCGGACCCGGGAGCAGGGGTTTTCAGGACTCGTAAATTTAAAGGGGATTGCGGCCGTGGTGCAGGCGGTGAAGACCATTCCCGTGATTGGCAATGGGGATGTGACCACGCCCGAAGGGGCCAAGCGGATGATGGAGGAGACCGGGTGCCATGGCGTCAGCGTGGGACGGGGTGCTTTTTACAACCCATGGATTTTTCGCGCCACGGCCCGATATTTTGAGACGGGCGAGTTGATGCCAGAACCCGATTTTGAGGAAAGGATCCGGGTGATGACCCGTCATCTGGAAAGGAATATTGAGTTTTTTGGGGAAGAAAGGGGCTGTGTTTTGTTTCGAAAGGTGATGCCTTGGTATGCCCGCCGATTCGGTCCAGCCAGCAGCTTCAAAAAAGAGGCGGTGCTGATCCGGAGCAGGTCCGACTACGATCGGGCCTTGCAGAACTATCGGGCGTGGCGGGAACAATTTCTTGATGAAAAAGGGGAGTTGCAGGAGCCGTTTCAACCCACCAAGCTTGCGGCGGTTTTTGCCGGAGATCCCGCTGCAGTGGCGGAACGATCCGCCATTCCGGTCCCCAAGGGTCCGGTCGAAAACTGGTGATTACCACCCTCGGCTGGCGAGGGAACTGACGAGATTTTGAGCCAAGTTTTGGGCGGCCAAGGGGAGCGCCTGACGCTGGGACTCCGTCTGGTCGCCCTGCACAAAAAAGGTGGTGGAGCCACTGACCGCGGTTTTCCCAATAACCTCTTTCTTGTCCTTCATACTGAAGAGCCGGTATTCCACGGTCACGACCAGTTGGTACTGGAGGGTCGTCAAATATTGCTCAACGGATTGTTGAATGGGCGATCGTTCAATCTTCTTGACGGTCACTTCAAGAATGGCGTCGGCTTCATCCTTGCGGGCGTGGCGGAAGGTTCCGTCCCGGTCAATTTCCTGGAGGATGGCGTTGGTCACCGGCCCAGGTACCGCCGTTTCTGAGGTTTCGTTGATGGCGGTGGGCATGTAGAGGACCCGGACATCCTCGAGCCCGCTCCCCTTGGGGGTGCTACCCATCTTGTAGTTGGCACAGGAGCCCAGCAGTGCCAACAGGGGTATCCAGAGAAGGATTTTCATTGCGGCGGCACACTACGGGGTTCGGCCTGATGTCGCAAACTGATCTTAGAACGATCCGGAGGGGTGGTTTGCTGCTTGGTCTCGGCCAAGAGATCCTCCAGAACGCGCTTGCGCTGCCGGGCCTCCTGCCCCTGGGGGGAGTCGGGGCTTTGGCTGAGGACCTCGTTATAATAAACAATCGCGGCCTGGTAATTGCCGCCTTTGTCATAGAAGCGGGCCACGGAAAGGGACCCGCCGCTGAGTCGCTGCTTGAGAATCTCAATATTTTCAGCGGCCTGTTCCGTCTTGTCGCTGCGTTTGAAGCGGGCGAGGTAGTCCTGAAAGGCTTCGATGGCTTTTTGAGCCGCGGTTTGGTCATACTGCGGCTCCCGGGCAGCTTTCATCCAGACGTAGCCGATTTGGTACTGAGCGTCATCGATCAGGTCGTTTTTGGGATATTTGTCCAAGACCTCCTCGTAGAACTTTACCGCTTCAGGCCACTTTTTTTGTTTCTCTCGGGCCAGGCCGCAGGAGAAGGTAGCCAAAGGTGCGTAAGGACCAAAGGGGGCAGACCGGATAATGGTTTCGTAAATCTTTACCACTTTATTCATGTCAGGCGGCATGGGAATTTTCCACAGCATTTGGGGCTGGCCGGCCAGATAGACATTCCCGATGGCGAACATCCTTTCGATCGCCAGATCCCAGTACTGGTTGGCCCGGGAGCTCTCCACCAGTTTCTTGTAAGCCTCATAGGCGTCCCAGTAGCGGGCGAGGTGCTCGAGCATTTCGCCTGCTTTGTATTGGGCCTCGTTCTTGCGAAAATCGTCCGGATTTTCCTTGGCGAAGTCCTGATAAATTTTAAGGGCCTGTTCAAAATATTTGAGGGAATTGGCGTTGGAATCGCCGCCCCGCTTTTCGGTTTCCTTGCGGAGGCGTCGGGCCTCCTCCTTCCGCTCTTTCCCCAACTCCCGGGCCGCGGCGGCGGCCTCCTTGTCCCCCAGCTCGTCAGCCCGCTCGGCGGCCTTAAACTGCTCATCCGCATCCTGGTCGATGGCCTCGATCTGCTCGTAGGCCTTGCCAATGCTTTCGGCGGTCCGGGCGGATGCGAGAACATCAGCGGGCGAGCCGCGGTTCCCAAGAAGGTCGGATTCAAAGGTAAAACCCTCCCCCGGCGTGTACGTTGAGAAATTGAGGGGGATGGTGACCGCCCCTTGGTCCAGCCAATGACCCTTGGCGTCGATGTAACCCCAGGAGGGGCTGCGGGACTCCCCATTCATCAGGTGAGACCCGAGCAGAATGCGGGCCTTGCCGCCCCGGAAGCCGCGTTCCACGGCGAGAATTTGGGCGTGGGTGTCTTGTCGACCTTCCGTACCCACGCGGGACGTCGAAGTGCTGGAGGGGGCGGTGTGTGAGACAAAGGCCTCGGTGATCACTTCCTGGCCGGCGGGATTCACGAAACGCCAGGTGCCACCCTCGAACCGGTCGGCCTCCCGTTTGCCGCCGAGATTGACGGCGGCCAGCCCCTCGCTGAAAGCCAAGACCTCATCATATTTTGGGGTGATAACGAAGACACCCTGGCGGTCAATGAACCCCCACTGCCCGTCGGCGAAAGCCCCGCAGCGGTCTTCCTGAAAAAAATACACCTGTTCAAAGCGGGGAGGAATGACCATGGCACCGCTTTTGTCGATGAAGCCCCACTTACCCTCCCACTGCACGGCGGCCAGACCCTGTCGAAAGATGGCGGCCTTTTCAAATTTGGGCTCGACCAAAAATTTCCCCGCGCGGTTGATGAAACCCCATTGGCCATTTTCTTTCACGGCGGCAGCCTGATCGCTAAAGAGGAAGGCTTCCTCGTAACGAGGTTGAATCACGAATTTGCCCTCGCCATTGATAAAACCCCATTTTCCTTCCACTTTGACCGGGGCGAGAAAGTCGCCAAAAGGTAAAGCCTCCTCGTACTGGGGCTCGAGAATAAACTTATTCGCTGAGTTGACGTAACCCCAGCGGCCCCACCAGGCCTTTTTGGGTTGGAGATC
>VHDM01000090.1 GCA_016876055.1 Verrucomicrobiota bacterium | reverse complement strand
CTACGCCCCCCCCTCCGAGCAAGGAGACAAGCGACTCAACCTGTTTCCACCCGAACCGGGAAAAAACCGCAAGCAGGTCCCCTCTTGGATCGGCCTCCTTCATCCGCATAGCTTTGCCAGCGTCGGCGGCCGCCCTTGAAAAGCCCCGCCCTCGTCATCGGCTCCGGTTTCGGTGGCCTCGCCTCCGCCGTCCGCCTTCAGGCCCGCGGATACGATGTCACCTTGCTGGAGGCCTTGGAGCAACCCGGAGGTCGTGCCTCCGTCTTTCGCGATCAAGGATTCACCTACGACGCCGGCCCCACCATCCTCACCGCCCCCTTTCTCCTCGACGAACTTTTCGCCCTTTCGGGCAAAAAAACGGCCGACTACCTCCGCATCGTCCCCTGCAAACCCTTCTATCGCATCGCCTGGCATGACGGCGTCTCCTTTGAATACACCGGCGACCAGGCCGAAATGGAGGAGCAGGTTCGCCGCCTCGCCCCCGGCGATCTCGAGGGCTACCGGAAATTTGTCGGGGAAACCCACGCCATCTTTCAACGCGCCTTCATCGAACTGGCCGACCAACCCTTCTCCCATTTTACCGATATGCTCCGCGTCGCCCCCGACCTGATGCGCCTTCGCTCGGATCGCTCGGTCTGGCAAATGGCCAGCCGTCACGTCAAAAACCAGCGCCTGCGCGAGGTGCTTTCCTTCCATCCTCTCCTCGTCGGCGGGAATCCCTTTCAGTCCTCCTCCATTTACGCCATGATCCACTATCTCGAACGCGAATGGGGGGTGCACTTCGCCATGGGCGGAACCGGCGCCCTCGTCCAAGCCCTCGTCAAACTGCTCGAGGATCTCGGCGGCAAGCTCCGCCTCAATGCGCCGGTCGAGGAACTTCTCGTTGAACACGGTGCCACCGCCGGCGTCCGCCTCCGCTCCGGCGAAGTTCTCCGCGCCCAGGTCGTGGTCTCCAACGCCGATGTCTCCAACTTCTACCAAAAGCGTGTCGCCGCCGCTCATCGCCGCAAATGGACGGATTCCCGCCTCCGCCGGATGCGCTACAGCATGTCCCTCTTCCTGATTTATTTCGGCACCAACCGCACCTATCCCGAACTCGCCCACCACACCATCTGGCTCGGCCCAAGGTACAAGGGCCTCCTCGACGATATTTTCCACCATCGTCACCTGGCCGAGGACTTCTCGCTCTACCTCCACGCCCCCACCCGCACCGACCCCTCCCTCGCCCCGCCCGGCCACGAATGTTTTTATGTTCTCTCCCCCGTTCCCCATCGCGGCTCCCCCGGCGATAAAATCGACTGGGATCAGGTCAAGGAGGAGTACGCCGATCGGATCCTCGCCACCCTCGAAAAATCCCTCATCCCCAACCTCCGCCAGCATCTCGTCAGCAAAATCCTTTTTACCCCGGCCGATTTTGAAACCCGTCTCGATGCCCATGTCGGTTCCGCGTTCCAGTTCGAACCCGTTCTCACCCAGAGCGCTTGGTTCCGACCCCACAATGTTTCCGAGGACATCAAAGGCTTCTACCTTTGCGGGGCCGGCACCCACCCCGGCGCCGGCGTCCCCGGCGTCCTCTCCTCCGCCAAACTTCTCGATCGGGTCATCCCCTCCCCGAACGGCTCCACCCCCCACCACGCCCTCAGAGCCTGAAGCCACCATGGAACGCACCCCCCCTCCCCCCTGTTAGCCTTCCTCATAGTTATGTCCCGCCACTTGCACGCCCCTCTCTTCATGCCAATTTCTATGATTCATATATGATTTGTCGGACTTCAGGGGAGAAGAAATCAGAAAAGCTTTTTCGCTCTCGCTTGCGCCCCTATCTGAAAGTCAAAAATTCACGAACTCTGCCCGCTTGTCCCAAGGCCCGCCCGGAAAACCTCGCGGCCATCGTTGTGCTCCCCGTCTCCGATGTCACCCACCTTTTCAACCACGAAGCCATGCTCGCGGCCAGCCACGCCATCGAGGACCTGGCCCGGGACACCGGCTGCGGCGAACTCATCTCCACCTTCCAGCGCGTGGAAAACTTCCAAAACCAAAAGGAACGCTACCTCAAAATTGCCGGCCAAATTGATGCCGTCCGGGTCTGGGCGGAAGGCGAACCTCCCCGCCACGCCTCCACCATTGACTTTATTCCCATTTTCCATCCGCTCCTTTCGAAATATTGGGTCGTCCTCTTTGAAAGCCCCGATGTCCACGCCGTTCTCTTTTGTAAACAGGCCAACGATTCCCAGGAGTTTGCACGCAAGATTTTTTCCGGCTTCTACAGTTTTAATCCTTTCCTTGTCCGTTGTATTCGTCGCCGCTTCAGCCTGCTCGCCGCCGGCGTCGATGGGGTCGTCGCCCACTTTGAACGCAACTTCGGTCCGATGATGCCGGAGGGGGACGCCCTCTCCGATATCGACGCTCTTCTCGCCACCGCCTGATTCATCGTTCCGACTTCCCTCTCCCCTCCCTCCCGCCCCGGCGTTATTCTTTCCGGATGCCTCACCCGGTTGACTTTTCCATCCTTTTCCTGGGCTATCTAGCTCTCGTCTTTGGCGGCGCCCTTTGCTTTTTTCTGTTCGGAGGATGGCGCCAACTCCTGACTTGGCTGCAACCCACCGCCCTCCCCACCACCCTCTCCTTCGGCCCATGGCCGATGATCGCCGCCGTGGCCGTGATGGGGTCCGCCGCCGTCCTCGCTCCCACCCTTCTCCCCGGCGCCGGCCTGGCCGCCGGGATGTTGCTCCTCTCCTCTTCCCAATCGCGTCCTGCCGAATTCTGGGGCCTTCGGCAAAGGAATCTGGGTAAGGATCTCCGGCAGAGCCTCGCTGCGCTCCTCACGATTCTTTGGCCGGTCCTGCTCCTCCTGTTTGCCAGCTCCAGCCTCTACCTCGCGCTCGGACTTCCCCTCCAACCCCAACCCGCCCTCCTCAGGTTTCTCGAGGCCCGGGAGCTGGGCCAGATGCTGCCCTTTCTCATCTACGCCCTCATCATTGCCCCGATTTGGGAGGAGGTATTTTTTCGCGGCACGCTCTTTCCATGGCTGGCCGGCCGGCTCCCGGCGCCGCAGGCCCAGTGGCTCTCTGCCCTCGCCTTTGGCGCCGTCCATCTGCACGGACCCACCCTGATTCCACTCACCGTCTTCGGGGCTTTTCTCGTGGGAATCTACCGTACCAGCGGAAGCCTGATTCCCGCCATCCTCGTCCACGCGCTTTTCAACGCCAACACCTGCGCCCTGCTCCTCCTCGGCCGGGCCGCCACGGAATGAAACCCCGTCTTTGCCAGGAAGATGTTTGGATCCAACGCTGGACCCAGGCCCTGCGTTCCCACCGGTCGCCCGGACTGCGTCACGGCCTCGGTCACGACTGTGCCGTCCTCTCTGCCCCCTCCAAAAAGGTCGACCTTGTTTTGAAAACCGACGCCGTCGTCGAAGGCATCCATTTTTTACGCTCCACTCCGGCCGCTTGGGCCGGCCGCAAAGCCCTCGCCCGCGCCCTCAGCGATCTTGCCGCTGCCGGCGCCACCCCGCACGCCGCCCTCGTCACCGCCGGATGCCCCGACAAAAAATCCGCGGCGCGCCTTCAATCCATCTATCGCGGCCTCGCCCAGGCGGCTCGACGCTGGTGCGTCGCCGTCGTCGGCGGAGAAACCGTCCGCACCCGCCAACTCCTGCTCTCTGTCTCTCTGCTGGGGACGGTTCCGCGCGGCCTTTCCCCCCACCGCGGCGGTGCCCGGCCCGGACATCTTCTCTTTGTCACCGGTAGCTTGGGCGGCTCCTGGCCCCGCCGGCACCTCACCTTCACCCCTCGCTTGCCGGAAGGCCAATGGCTGACCCGGAAAAAAATTCCCTCCGCGATGATGGATCTCAGCGATGGACTGGGCGCGGACCTCCCTCGCCTCGCCCGCATGTCCAAAATCGGATTTCAAATCCACCCCGCCCAACTGCCGCTCGCCCCTGGTGCCAACGCTCGCCAAGCCCTCTCCCGAGGCGAAGACTACGAACTTCTCTTCACCGTCCCCAAAGCCAGGGCTGTTCAACTCCGCAAAGCCTGGCCCTTTTCCACCCGCCTCACGGAAATCGGCTTCTGCCTCCCCTCACGTGCCGGCTTTCACGCCGGCGGTCTTCCCCTCCAAGGCTATGACCACCTCCGCTGAAATCTGCCCGGACGCGGAAGCCACCCGCGCCCACGCCGCCCGATCCCTGATCCGCTTGAAACCGGGAACCGTCATTCGACTGCACGGCCCCCTCGGGGCCGGTAAATCGGAATGGGTTCGCGGCCTCGCCGCCGCTCTCGGCGTGCCCGGCTCGGTCCCCAGCCCCACCTTCACTCTCTGCCAACCGCTCCGCGGCGGCCGCCTTCCGCTCGATCACTGGGATCTCTATCGCCTTGAA
>VHDM01000089.1 GCA_016876055.1 Verrucomicrobiota bacterium | reverse complement strand
CACGATCTCCATCCCATGACCGCCGATGCCGTCCCCACCATCTTCGACGGCCTCCTCGAGCGCTCCTTCACCACCGCTCCCTTCCACAGCTTCGTCGGTTCCCCCTACGCCTGACGGGAAGAAAGCGCCAGGCGGGTTTCGTTCCCAGCGTTACGCTTTGAATTTCTACCAGCTTGCACCCACCCCACCTGACGCCCGAATCCCTGTCGATTTACGTTACTTCGCTCCGCTCCAAATCGTCCCCGGTAGTATCTTCGCCCCTTTCGCGATCAAACTCCCCGGATTGATTACTGCGTTGCACCCAACCGACGCTCTATCGCCCACCATCGCCCCGAACTTCCTCAGTCCCGTCTCCACGAGCGTTCCCGCCACCCGTACCCTGATGGCCTGCCCATCCAACCGGTAGTTGGAAAGAATCACCCCTGCCCCCAAATTCACCTCCCGCCCCACAATCGAGTCCCCTACGTAGCTGAAATGGGAAACATGGGCTCCACCCAACAAGACGCAGTTCTTGAATTCACAGCTGTTACCCAACACGCAACCGTCCCCCGCAACCACATTTTCCCGGATATAGGCCCCGTGCCGGATCTCGCAGTTCTTTCCAATCCAGGCCGGTCCACGAATATAAACCCCGGGTTCCACAAGCGTCCCCTCGCCCAAGTACACATTCTCCCCGATCACGGGCGAGCCGATCAGCTTTGCCTTCGACCCGTTTTTTAGATTCTTTTTTAAATATTCCCCGATCCGCGGCAGCACCTCCCACGCCTGCTTCACCCCGGCAAACAGCTCCTCGTGATTCTGTCCCTTGAGATCGAAAAAGCCGGCCAGCGCCGTGTTCACAACCTGACCCTGCCCTGACCCCGCCCGCGTCTCAAGTCCGCCGAAGGGCCACCCGCAGCGCCTTGCGCGTAATCTCCAACTGCTTGGGCCCATGCGCCGCCGAAAGAAAACAGGTCTCAAATTGGGAAGGTGGGAAGTACACCCCCCTCTCCAGCAATCCGTGAAACAACTTGGCATACCGATCCCGATCGCAATTCCGGGCCTCCTCCAAATTCCTGACCTGTCCGCCCTCAGTCCGGCAAAACAGGCAGAACATCGATCCGATCCGCACCAGCGGATCTTTTCGGCCCGCCGTCTTGAGCTCCTCCCGGATGACCGCTTCCAGTTCGGCCCCGAACTTTTCTAATTTCTGATAAACTCCCCCTTTTGCCAAAATCCCTAACTGGGCCAATCCCGCCGCCATCGCCATCGGGTTCCCGGAAAGTGTCCCCGCTTGGTACACCGGTCCGTCCGGCGCCAAATGGTCCATGATCTCCGCTCGGCCTCCAAACGCCCCCACCGGTAACCCGCCCCCAATCACCTTCCCAAAGGCGCTTAGGTCCGGCGTGATCCTCAGGATCTGCTGCGCCCCGCCCGGCGCCAACCGAAAACCCGTCATCACCTCGTCGAAGATCAGCAGCGACCCATGCCTCTGCGTCAGCTCCCTCAACCCTTCCAGAAACCCAGGCAAGGGCAGAATCAGCCCCGCATTGGCGGGAATCGGCTCCAGGAGCACTGCCGCAATCTCATGGCCCTGCTTCCGGAACAATTCCGTCGCCGCCGGCAGATCGTTGAAGGGAAGCACATGGGTGTCCTGCACCGCTCCCGGCGTCACCCCGGCGCTGTCCGGCCGGCCCAAGGTCAACGCGCCCGAACCCGCCGCCACCAGCAGCGCATCGGAATGGCCGTGGTAGCAACCCGCAAACTTCACAATCCCATTCCGCTTCGTGAATCCCCGCGCCAACCGCAGGCACGACATGGTCGCCTCCGTCCCGCTATTGCAGAACCGCACCTTCTGCACGCTCGGCACCATCCGGCCGATCAACCGCGAAAGCTCCACCTCCCCCTCATGCGGGGTCCCGAAACTCAACCCCCTTCCCGCCGCCTTCCTCACCGCCGCGGTCACTGCCGGATGCGCGTGTCCCAAAATGGCCGGCCCCCAACTACCGACATAGTCCACATAACTCTTTCCGTCCGCATCCTTGAGATACGCCCCCTTCGCTGAAGCCATGAATACCGGCGTTCCCCCGACCGCCCGGAATGCTCGCACGGGTGAATGCACGCCCCCGGGCGTCACCCTCTTCGCCTGCTCAAACAGCGTTTTGGACTTTTTTCCTCCTCCTGTGGGCATCCGAAATCCTAGCTTCCCCATCTCCGATTTCCATCTCCCATCTGCAAATTAATTTGTCGCTATGTCTTTCTTCGCTCTCGCTTCCGCTTCACTGAGACCCTTCCACTTTTTCCAATCCCCTTTCATCAGCCCAACCGCCTCCTGCTGCGCCGTCTGCAACAACGGCAGATCCTCCGGCAACCTCGCGAACCGAAACCTCGGAATCCCGCTTTGATCTTCTCCTAAAATATCCCCTGGACCCCGCAAGCGATAATCCTCCTCGGCAATCCGAAACCCATCCCGGTTTTGCGCTAGAAACTCCAGCCTTTGTTGGGCGCTTGCCCCCCCCGACCTTTCAATGAACACGCAGTTTCCGTTTCTTCCACCTCTCCCGATCCTCCCCCGCAACTGGTGCAACTGGGAAAGCCCTAACCGATCCGCATGGTCGATCACCATCCAGTTGGCCTCGGGCACATCCACCCCCACCTCCACCACCGTGGTTGCCACTAAGACCGAGACTTCCCCCTTTCGAAACTTTTCCAGAATCCCGATTTTCTCCTCCTCCTTCATCTTTCCATGCAGGAGCGCCACCTTCGCTTTACCGATCGTCGCCGCAAGCTGTTCATGGGTCCGCTTCACCGACGCCTCGTCGGCCGGATCCATCACCTCCTCCCCCAACCTCGGCACTACCACATACACCCGGTCCCCCGCCCCCACCCGCTCCTTGAGGTGCGCCCAAATCTTCTCCACCGCCGTTCCATCCCTGACGTGCGTCTTGACCTCTCCCCGACCCGGCGGCATCTCCTGCAACAGCGAGACATCCAGATCCCCGTGCAACAGTAGGTCATAGGTCCTGGGAATCGGCGTGGCCGTCAGCACTAGCAGGTCCGGTCTTTCCCCTTTCGCCAAAAACGCCGCCCGTTGCCGCACCCCAAACCTCTGCTGCTCGTCGATCACGCACAATGACAACCTCGAGAGCCGGGCCTTTTCCGCAAACAACGCGTGGGTCCCCACCGTGATTCTCGGGAATAGCCCCACCGGCCCCGGCTTGGAGTCCGAAGTCCACGTCACCACCTCCAGCACCCCCTTGGGCAGCAACTTCCTCAACGAGGCCGCATGCTGCTCCACCAACAGCGTCGTCGGAGCCATCAGCGCCACATGGGTCCCGTGCTCCAGCCCCCGCAACAGCGCATGCGCCGCCACCAGCGTCTTTCCGGATCCCACATCTCCCTGCAAAAGCCGATGCATCGGACGCAATAACGCCAGATCACCATCAATCTCTCCGCAAACCTTCTCCTGGTCCCCCGTCATCGGCCAGGGCAGTGACTTCCTCCACGGTTCCACCAGGTCTCGTGCCTTCTCCGGTCGCTCCACCCGGATCGCCTCCCGTGCCGCTCGCCGCACCCGCAAGGTGAACTGCATCCCCAGCAACTCCTCATGGGCCAGGGACCTCCGGGCCATCTCCACCTTTTGTAACGAACTCGGAAAATGGAAAGTCCGCCACGCCTCCGCTCGGCTTGGCAACCCCTCCATCCCCGGAAACGCCTCCGCCACCTCCGGTTCAAACTCCTTCAGGAAATGATAGATCACCGACCTCACCCGCCGTTGGCTCAGCCCCTCCGTCAGCGGATAAATCGGCACCACCCGGTCCAGATGAATCCCCTCCTCTTTCCCCTCCTCAACCGTCTCAGTCTCCGGATGGGCAAACACAAAGATTCCCTTCTTCTCCTCCGCCCTGCCATACACCGCCACCTTTTTGCCCTCCGGGAAAGCCCGCGCCATGAATGGCAGGTTGTAAAACATCAGCCTCACCTGGCCCCCCAGCCCGCCCGTCACCTCCAGATCCACCTCCACGCTGCACCTCCGACCCCGCCAACGGTTCAGTTTCGACCGCGTCACCGTCCCCTGAAAGTTCACCGGACCCTCTGGCAATCCCTCCGCGGGATGCCATCCCTTCCTCCGGTCCTCATGCCGCCTCGGTAGATAGCCCGCCAGCTCCTCCGGCCCGGCCAGACCCAACCGCTCCGCCAGGCCCGCTGCCGCCTTGCGGATCCGGTTCTGTACGGGGCTCAGCGCCAGTCGACCATCCGCCACCGGGGTGCGTCCGTGTATTCGTCCCATTCCCACGATCCCGCCAGATCAAACGTCGGCCGGTCAGGCGGACGCCGCGCAAAATCAAACCCCACCACTTCAAACCTCCTCTCCCCGGCCTGCGCCCGGAACTTCAGGTGCCGCTCCGCAAACACCTTGGGCTGGGCCGCCATCGTCACCCCCTCCAGCTGAAACACCGGCTC
>VHDM01000088.1 GCA_016876055.1 Verrucomicrobiota bacterium | reverse complement strand
CTGTTCGGCACGCTGGAGCTGATCGCCCGCCGTGTCAATCAGATGACTGGCGGAAGATTCCAAATCTCCACCCATGCTGCGGGCGAAATTGTGCCGCCCTTCGCGGTCCTGGATGCGGTAGAGAAAGGCACCATCGAGGCGAATCACACCGCGCCTTACTACTTTATTGGTAAGGATCCCGCCTGGGCGTTTGGTACGGCGATCCCGTTTGGCCTGAATGCGCGCCAAATGAATGCCTGGTGGTATCACGGCGATGGCGAAAAAGTTTTCAACGAGTTCTCACGTAAATCCGGCGTGGTCAATCTGCTGGCAGGTAACACCGGATCACAGATGGCCGGCTGGTTCAAAAAAGAACTCAAGTCAGTGCAGGACCTGAAAGGCCTGAAGTTTCGGGTGGGTGGCATGGGTGGGCAGGCCCTCTCTAAACTGGGTGTTGTGGCCACGCAGATCCCGGCTGGCGAGATCTACTCGGCACTGGAGAAAGGCACCATCGATGCGGCCGAATTCACCGTTCCGTACGATGACGAGCGTCTCGGCCTGAACAAGATCGCCAAGTTTTACTACTACCCGGGCTGGTGGGAAGGCGGCGCCGCACTTGGATTCCAAGTCAACGCCAAGGCCTACGATGCACTGCCCGATGCTTATAAAGCTGCCCTTCAGGCGGCATGCGCCGAGGGCAACACCTGGATGCAGGCCAAGTACGACACCGTGAACCCCCAGGCACTCAAGCGCCTGATCGCGGGTGGTGCTGTGCTGCGTCGCTTCCCCAAGTCGGTGATGGATGCCTCGTTTAAAGCCAACGAAGAACTGATGGCTGAAAACAGCGCCAAGAGCCCGGAGTTCAAAAAGATCTTCGATCATATGCGCGCCTTCCACCGTGACCAGCAGGCCTGGTTCCGCGTAGCCGAGGGCAGCTATGATGACTTCATGGCAACGCAGAAGCTCTAAACGCGTTTCGCCCGGTCTAATCGCTGGGCGCATGCGAAAGAAAAACCGCCCCTCGGGGCGGTTTTTTTATGCCAAGAATGCCTTACTTCTTCTTGAAGTAATCCATCGGATCATTTTTCGGCTTGTCGTCTTTTTCGTCGTCCCAGCCATCACTCTCGTTTTCCACCGAGTCATCGACTTTAATTTCAATATTCTGGAGATCTCCAGTCACCGGCTTATCCAGCATGCCGGTCACGATCTCCGGAAAGAAAATCAAAATGGCAACAAGCAGCAGTTGTAAGCCCACCCAGGGAATCGCCCCCAGGTAGATCTCACTGCTCTTGATGGACTTAGGCGCGATCCCCCGCAGATAAAACAGCGCAAAGCCAAATGGCGGATGCATAAACGAGGTCTGCATATTCACGCAGATCAGCACCCCAAACCAGATCAGATCAATGCCCAGCTTATCGGCCACCGGGGCCAGCAGCGGGATCACAATAAAGGCGATTTCAAAAAAATCGAGGAAAAACGCCAGGATAAAAATCATGATGTTGACCACGATCAGGAAGGTGACCGGATCATCTGCACCGACACTTAAAAACAAATGCTCCACCCAGATGCCACCATCCACGCCCTGAAAAACCAGGGTAAAGACTGTGGCACCAATCAGAATGAAGATCACCATGACCGTGATGTTCATGGTCGACTCCATGCCCTCACGGATCATTTTCCAATTCAGCCGCCGATGGACTGCCGCCAGCCCAATGGCGCCCACGACACCCATGGCGCCCGCCTCAGTCGGTGTGGCAAGGCCGAGAAAAATCGTGCCCAGCACAATGAAAATCAACGCCAGCGAGGGCACCACCCCCGCGGCCACCTTCTTTAAAAGCGCCAGCCCCCGCAGGGTCCGGGCCTCGGGCGGAAGCGGCGGCATGCCCTTGGGCTTGATGAGCGACATCACAAAAATAAACAGCATGAAAATCGCAACCTGGGCCAGCGACGGGCCAAGGGCACCGAGATACATATCGCCCACCGATCGGCCGAGTTGATCGGCCAGCACAATCAACACCAACGATGGCGGAATCACCTGGGTGATGGTTCCCGAGGCCGCAATCACGCCGGTTGAGAGTCTGGCTTCATAGCCATAACGCATCATGATGGGCAGTGCGATTACGCCCATCGCAATCACCGAGGCCGCGACAGTGCCAGTGATAGCGCCTAAGATCGCGCCCACCACAATCACCGCATACGCCAGGCCCCCCGGCAGGCCGCCGAATAGCTGGGCAAAGCCTTCGAGCAGATCCTCGGCCAGACCACTACGCTCAAGGATCGCACCCATCAGTGTGAAAAACGGAATCGACAGCAAGAGCTCGTTGGCCACAATGCCAAATACCCGCAGCGGCAGATTGGCCATGAACTGGGGCGGGAATAAGCCCATCTCAATGGCCACTAAGCCTGAAGCCAGGCCCAGTGCAGCCAAGGAAAACGCAACCGGCAGGCCCAGCAGCAAAAACACCACCAGGGCCGCAAACATTGCCGGAGCCATGAAGTCGATCGGATTCATGGCTATTGCAGCGGCCTTTCGTAATGGGTATTCAACGCAATCACGCCCTTGAGTGCGGCAACGCGTTTGATGATTTCAGAGCAGCCCTGCAGCACCAAAAGCCCAAAGCCGATGGGGAACAGCAGCTTCACGGGCCAGCGTACGAGGCCGCCAGCGTTACTGGAGATCTCGTTAATGGTCCAGGACTCAAGAAACCATGGCCAGCAGACCAACACCATGTAAATGCAAAAAGGCTGCAGGAAAAATATCAGGCCCGCCAGATCCAGCCAGGCCCGTTGGCGGTCATTGAGCCGGGAATAAAATAGATCAACCCGGATATGGCCATTGATGGTGAGCAAATGCGGTGCGCCCAAGAGCACCATGCCGCCGAACATATACCACTGCATTTCCAGCCAGGCGTTTGAGCTCAAATCAAACGCATAACGCATGCCCGCATTCCCCGCTGAAATCAGGGCGCAGATCAGGGTCAGCCAAATCGCAATCACGGCGACGGCTTTGCTTAAACGATCGATGCGGTAGGCGAGTCTGACGGGAGCATTCACGGCGTCTAAGTTTACCCGGGATAGCCCGCAACGGGCTTGCGGACCGGCCAGCGGCCAGGGAAAATGCAGTCTCCGAACAAACCCCAACCATGCATCGCGACCCCATCCCTGATCTGCTGTACACCGCCCTGCGCGACCGCTTTGGTGAGCGCTTCTCGCAGGGTGAGTCGGTGCGGCTGCAGCACGGCCGTGATGAATCAGTCCACCTCCCAGAGCCGCCCGATGCGGTGGTGTTTGCACAAAGCACCGAAGATGTCGCCGCAGTGGTCAGGCTCTGCCGCCAGCACCATGTGCCTGTGATTGCCTACGGAGCAGGCAGTTCGGTCGAAGGCCATCTTCTTGCCGTAGAAGGCGGCATCAGTATCGATCTCTCAGCAATGAATCAGGTGCTGGCCATACATGCTGATGACCTGGATGCAACGGTTCAGGCCGGGGTAACACGCAAGCAACTCAACGAAGCACTAAAGGGCACCGGGCTTTTCTTTCCGATTGATCCCGGTGCAGATGCATCTCTGGGCGGCATGGCTGCCACCCGCGCCTCGGGCACCAATGCAGTCCGCTACGGCACCATGCGTGAAAATGTGATGGCCATGACCGCAGTCTTGGCCGATGGAAAAATTATCCGCACAGGCAGCCGTGCAAAGAAGTCTTCCGCTGGCTATGACCTGACTCGGCTGCTGGTGGGTTCCGAGGGCACGCTGGGCATCATCACCGAATTAACCGTCAGGCTTTATCCGCTGCCCGAGGCGATCTCGGCGGCCGTCTGCCCGTTTCAGACCGTTGATGATGCAGTCAACACCGTCATCCGCACCATTCAAATGGGCATACCGGTAGCCCGAATTGAATTACTGGATGCGCTCACCCTGACTGCCATTAATCGCTTTAGTAAGACCCGGCTGCCAGAGCGGCCGACATTGTTTTTTGAATTTCATGGCACCGACGCCTCGGCAAAAGAGCAGGCCGAGCGGGTCCAACAGATCGCCCGTGAATTCGGCGGTGAGCAGTTCGAATGGGCGACCCGATCAGAAGATCGGACCCGCCTCTGGCAGGCCCGGCACGATGCCTACTTCGCATGCCTGCAGATGAAACCCGGCAGCCGGGCCTTTCCAACCGATGTCTGCGTGCCGATTTCTCGGCTCTCTGAATGCATCCATGCAACCAATGCCGATTTGGCGCAGGTCTCCATCCCAGTGATGCTCTTTGGCCATGTGGGTGACGGTAATTTCCACCTTGTGGTGCTGATTGATCCGAATAATGCCCAAGAAATTGAGCAGGCCGAGTGGATCAACGAACGGGTTGTCGAGCGGGCCTTGGCCATGGAGGGCACCTGCACTGGAGAACACGGCATTGGCCTGGGCAAACGCAAGTTCATGGTGAAAGAACATGGCGAAGATGCTGTTGCCGTGATGCGAAC